>VGIX01000009.1 GCA_016867725.1 Candidatus Effluviviaceae Genus I sp. | reverse complement strand
GACCCGAGGACGCCGCTGCGCGGACGAGACTGGAGGAGTACAGGCGTAGCCTGGCCGCGCCGAGATGAGCCGTCGCCCGCGCGTGGGTCTGCTGCGCGCGGAACATGGAGGTTGACGGCCCGCTCGGGCAGGTTGTAGCCTAGGTGTCTTACGGTCCGGCCGTCGGTGATGGCCGCTCTGCGGCGGGAGAGGCATGGCAACAAGCAACGACTTCCACAACGGCATGGTGCTCCGGCGCGACGGGAAGCTGTTCGTGATCGTCGAGTTCCTCCACGTCAAGCCCGGCAAGGGCGGGGCGTTCGTCCGAAGCAAGCTCAAGGAGATCAGGACCGGACGGGTTCTGGACGTCACGTGGCGAGCCGGGGAGAAGGTGGAGGACGTCCGCGTGGAGAGGGCGAAGGCCCAGTTCCTCTACCACGACGGCTTCTACCACTTCATGAACCACGGCACCTTTGAGCAGCATTCACTCTCGATCGACGTCGTGGGGGCCGAGAACGCTCCCTTCCTGAAAGACGGCATGGACGTTGAGATGCTGCTCGACGGAAGCGAGCCCGTCCTCGTGGAACTCCCCACGTTCGTCGACCTCAGGATCAAGCACACCGAGCCGGGAGTGAAGGGCGACACCGTGTCGGGGAGCACGAAGCCCGCCACGCTTGAAACGGGCGCCGTGATCCAGGTCCCGCTCTTCGTCCAGGAGGGTGACACGGTCCGCGTCGATACCCGCACGGGAGCGTACGTGTCCAGGGTCTAGCCTCAGGACCCGGAGGTACGATGAACAGAAGGCGCGTTGAGGACCTCATACGGCTCGTCGAGGACAGCGAGATCCAGGAGCTCACCGTCGAGGGGCTGCTGACGACGATCAGGATCGTCAAGGCGGGCGCCCGCGCGCAGGAGCCCGAGATCGTCCACTTCCCCCAGCCTGCCGCCCGCGCTGTCCCTGCGGCAGCGCAGGAGACCGAGCCCGAGACCGCCGAGAGCGACTCGGGGCTCGTGCCTGTCGTCTCGCCGATGGTCGGGACGTTCTACGCTGCTCCGTCGCCCGAGGCTCCCCCGTACGCGAAGCGCGGCGATCGCGTCAACAAGGGGCAGGTCGTCGGCATCGTCGAGGCGATGAAGCTCATGAACGAGATCGAGTCCGACGTGTCCGGCACGATCGAGAAGGTGGCCGTGGAGAACGCTCAGCCGATCGAGTACGGACAGGTGCTCTTCCTCGTGAGGCCCGACTGACGGGGAGCCGAGGGCAGCGATGTTCCGCAAGATCCTCGTGGCGAACAGGGGTGAGATCGCCCTCCGGGTGATGCGGGCCTGCAAGGAGCTCGACATCCCCACGGTGGCCGTTCACTCCGAGGCGGACGCGGACGCGCTCCACGTCGCGTTCGCCGACGAGGCGGTGTGCATTGGTCCGGCTCCCGGCGCGCAGAGCTACCTCAACGTGAAGGCCGTTCTGTCGGCCTGCGAGATCACCGGCGCGGACGCCCTCCATCCGGGCTACGGGTTCCTGGCGGAGAACGCGCAGTTCGCCGAGATGTGCAGCGTCCACGGCGTCACCTTCGTCGGTCCCACGGCGAGCATGATGCGCCTCATGGGAGACAAGGCGCAGGCCCGCCGCGTGATGTCCAAGGCCGGTGTCCCCGTGGTGCCGGGCAGCGACGGCATCGTCCGTGACGTGGGACACGCGTCGGAGACGGCCGAGACGCTTGGCTACCCCGTGATGATCAAGGCCTCGGCGGGCGGCGGCGGAAAGGGCATGCGAGTCGCGTGGAGCCGCGGCGAGCTTGAGACGGCCTACCCGGTGGCCAAGGGCGAGGCCGAGGCGGCCTTCGGGAACGGCGAGCTGTACGTCGAGAAGCTCCTCGTGGAGCCGCGCCACATCGAGTTCCAGATCGTCGGCGATAAGTACGGCAACGTGGTTCACCTCGGCGAGAGGGATTGCTCGATCCAGCGCCGGCACCAGAAGCTCATCGAGGAGTCCCCGTCGCCCGTCATGACACCGGAGCTCCGGGCGATGATGGGAGAGGCCGCCACGCGTGGCGCGCAGGAGATCGGTTACGTGAGCGCGGGGACCGTGGAGTTCCTGCTTGACTCCCGAGGCGACTTCTACTTCATGGAGATGAACACCCGGATCCAGGTGGAGCATCCGGTCACCGAGCTCGTCACGGGCGTGGACCTCGTGAAGGAGCAGATCCGCATCGCCGCGGGGGAGCCGGTCGAGTTCGCGCAGAGCGACGTCGCGCTACGAGGGCACGCGATCGAGTGCCGGATCAACGCGGAGGATCCCGAGAGGGGCTTCGCCCCCTGCCCCGGGACGGTCACGGACTTCTACGTGCCCGGGGGCCCCGGGATCCGCGTGGACACGCACGTGTACGCCGGCTACCGGATCCCGCCGCACTATGACTCCATGATCGCGAAGCTCCTTGCGCACGGCAGCACGAGGGCCGAGGCGCTCGCGCGCATGCGGCGCGCCCTCGAGGAGTTCGTCATCACGGGAGTGGCCACGACCATCCCGTTCCACATCGAGATGATGGCCGACGCGGACTTCTGCGCCGGCCGCTTCGACACGGGCACGCTCGAGAGGCGGAAGCGAGAGCGCGAGCGGATCGTCATCGCGCGATAGCATGGAACTCTCCCTCTACACCAAGGCGTCGGAGCTCTCCGAGGCCCACGCGAAGGGCAAGCACGTCGTCGTGATCGACGTCCTTCGCGCGTCGAGCACCATCGTCACGGCATCCGAGAACGGGGTCGAGCGGATCATCCCGGTCGCCGCCGTCGAGGACGCCAAGAAGCTCGTGCCCACGCTCGGGCGGAAGAACGTGCTTCTCGGAGGCGAGCAAGACGGGAAGAGGATCGAGGGGTTCGACCTCGGGAACTCGCCGCTCGAGTACACGCCCGAGGTCGTCACGGGGAAGACGATCATCCTCTCAACGAGCAACGGCACGGTCGCGATCGCCGGCAGCGCCCCGGCGAAGGAGATCGTGATCGCGTCCTTCCTGAACCTGACGGCCGTGGCCGCCCATCTCGTGTCCGCGAGGCCGAAGGGCGTTGCCGTGCTGTGCGCGGGCAACCTGGGGCAGCTCTCGCTCGAGGACTTCGTCTGCGGCGGACTGCTGGTCGAGCGCATGGACCGCGCGACGCGGGCGCGGCTCGTTCTGAACGACGGCGCCGTGGCGGCACGGGCCCTCGCGGCCGCCATGCCCGACGTGGGCGAGGTCGTGAGAAGCTGCGCGCACGGCCGGCGGCTTGCCGAGCTGGGCTTTGCGGCCGATCTCGACCTCTGCGCGACCGTCGACAGGTACGCGACGGTCCCGGTCGCCGCGGACGGCAGGATCGCCGGGCGTGAGGCCGCGCGCCGCTGACGGCGAGGAGCGCGGAGGGAAGCGCGTGGGGATGTTCGACCACATGAGCGACGAGCGCCGGCGCCAGCTCATCGGCGTCCTGCTCCTTTTCCTCGGCCTCCTCATCGCGGTCAGCCTCGGCACGCACGTCTACTTCGTGCGCTCGCGCGACCTCGGCCCCGAGGTCTGGACGACCAGGCTCGGCGTGCAGAACCGCCAGATCGCGAGCTGGATGTTCGAGTTCCTCGGGATCGGCGCGTGGGCCATCCCCGCGCTGCTCGTGATGTGGGGGTGGAACCGCGTCCGCGGCGAGGCTGCGGCCCGGCTCGCGCTCAGGAGCGTCTTCCTCGCCGCGGTCGCGATGACGGTCATCGCGCTCATCGCCCTCGTTGCGGGCGAGCGCGGTGCCTCGACGTCGGGCGTGGTGGGAGCCTTCATCGCCGACTCCGGCACGCGCCACATCGGGAAGGTCGGCACGTTCCTCGCAGGCGTGGGCGTGCTGGTCGCCGTGACGCTCCTCACGACGGACTTCAACATCGATGTTCTCTTCACGCCCTTCGAGCGCCTCGGCGCGGGGCTCGGGCGGCTCGCCGCGTCCGCCGGGGCCGCGCTGCTCGGAGCGATCCGGGGACGCGGCAGGCAGAAGGAGCGCAGGCCGGAGAAGGCGGCGCGCGCGCCTCAGATCCGCGCGGCCACCGAACCTCAGCCCGCGCGGCGGGTGCCGCCACCCGCGAACGCCGCGCCGGCGACAGCCGGGACATCGGCCGTGACCGCCGCGGCGCCCGCCAGACCGGCGCGCAGGGCGCCGACCATCTCGGAGCCCTCCGGGGCGCCGAGGGCCGCCCCCAGGCCCCGGCCCGCCGCCGGCGGGGACTTCCGGCTTCCGCCGCTCTCGCTCCTCGACGACCCGCCGGACGCCGCTCGGGTCCAGGTGTCCAGGGAGGAGCTCCTCGAGCGCTCGAAGCTCCTCGAGGAGAAGCTCGCGGACTTCGGCGTCACGGCCGCCGTGACGCAGGTGCACCCGGGGCCCATCATCACGAGGTTCGAGATCGAGCCCGCGCGCGGCGTCAAGGTGGCACAGATCGCGCACCTCCAGGACGACCTCGCGCTCGCCATGAAGGCGACGGCGATCCGCATCATCGCGCCGATCCCCGGGCGCGGCGCCGTGGGCATCGAGATCCCCAACGAGCACCCCGCGAGCGTGTACCTGAAGGACGTGCTGGCGTCGGAGACCTACCAGCATGTGCGCTCGGAGATCCCGCTCGCCCTCGGCAAGGACACGACGGGGCGCGTCTTCTGCGCCGACCTCGCGAAGATGCCGCACCTTCTCGTCGCCGGCGCGACGGGATCGGGGAAGAGCATCTGCCTCAACGCGCTCCTCACCGGCATCCTCTTCCGCTCGACGCCGGAGCAGGTGAGGCTCCTTCTCATCGACCCCAAGCGGCTCGAGCTTCCGAGGTACGCGGGGGTCCCCCATCTCATCGCGCCGGTCGTGACCGACGCCAAGCCCGCGGGCATGGCGCTCCAGTGGCTCGTGGGGGAGATGGACAGGCGCTACGACATCCTGTCCGCCCTCACCGTGCGCGACATCTACGGGTTCAACGACCGCATCCAGGCGAAGGAAGACCTGGACGCGCTCGCCCCGGAGGACCGGGCGAGACTGCCGCACGTCGTGGTGGTGGTCGACGAGTTCGCCGACCTGATGCTTCGGGCGCCGCGCGACGTCGAGGCGCCCGTCCAGCGGCTGGCACAGATGGCGAGGGCCGTGGGCATCCACCTCGTCTTCGCGACCCAGAGGCCTTCGGTGGACGTGATCACGGGTGTCATCAAGGCAAATTTCGCGTCGAGGATCGCATTCAGGGTGATCTCCATGACCGACTCAAGGACCGTGCTGGACCGAAACGGCGCCGAGACGCTGCTCGGCAGTGGCGACATGCTCTTTCTCCCCACGGGGAAGCCGGACCCCATACGCCTCCACGGGGCGTACATCTCGAACGAGGAGACGGCCAGGCTCGTCTCGTTCCTCCGCCGCCAGGGGAAGCCCGCCTACGCCTTCGACTTCGACGACGAGAAGGGCGTGGCGCAGCTGGCGGCCGCCAAGGAGGACGAGCTGTTCGACAAGGCGCTCGAGATCGTCGTCGGGACGCAGATGGGCTCGACCTCGCTTCTCCAGCGCAGGTTGTCGATCGGGTACGCGAGGGCGGGGCGCCTCATGGACCTGCTCGAGATGAACGGCGTCGTCGGGCCGTACAAGGGCAGCAAGTGCCGCGACGTGCTCGTCGGGCCCGAGTACCTCGAGACGGCCGCGCGCAAGCCGGGGCCGCGCCCGCCGGCCGCCAAGGGGCGCATCCCCGCCGACGAGGACGACGTGTTCGAGGAGGACGAGATCGTCCACGAGGACGCCGAGGTCGGCGATGCCTGGGAGGAGCACCACGACGACGACCCCGACGAGCCGGAAGATGACGAGGAGGTCCCGGCCAAGAAGCGTCAGCCGAAGCGCGAGGACGAGGACGAGTACGAGGAAGAGGACATCACCTACGACGACGACGAGGACGATGACGAGGATGACGACGAAGACCACGACGAGGACCACGAGCACTGACCTTGCGCTCGGCCGCGGCGCGGCGCCCGGCAGCCGCGCCGCCCTCGCGCTCGCCGTGGCGCTCGCGGTGTCGGCTGGAGCGTGGCTCGGGCTCCGAGCGGCGGAGGACGCCGCGGCCGCGGAGCCGTCGGCCGCGCTCGCCGAGGCGCGAGGCGTCGTGCGGGCCGCGCTCGCGAGGTACGAGGCGGCCCGTTCGTACCGCCTCGACTTCGAACAGGAGACCTTCTGGGCGCTCGCGGACTCGACGACCGTCGTGCGCGGCACGCTCGTGTACCGGCGCCCGGGAAGCGTCGCCGTCCGGTATGAGGACGGCAGCAGGATCGTCGTCACGGGCGACAGCATGCGCCTTTACACGGCGCAGACGGCCCAGTTCTTCGTGGGCGGGATCGACTCCTCGGACGTGGCGCTCGACCCCCCGAGGCTCCTTCGCGCGTACGAGCCGGACCCGCGGTTCCCGTTCGCCGAAGCCGACCGGCGAACGGACGGCCTGCGCGTTGTCAACCTGAAGCCCGGCCCGCTCTACGGAGAGCCGGCGCGCGTCCTGGCCACCATCGACGCGGGCACGGACGCGCTCACGCAGCTCACGGCCGTCGCCACCTCCGGCGACAGGACCACGTACAGGATCCTCGCGTCGCGGTTCGACGTGAACGTCTCCGACGGCGACTTCGTCCTGCGCCGCCCGCCCGGCGCGACGCTGATGAAAGGCTCGCCGTTCTGACACGGCGCGCGGTCGCGGCGCCGGCCCCATCCAGGTCTTCCCCATGAAGGTGGCCCTCATCACGCTCGGCTGCCCGAAGAACCTCGTCGACGCCGAGGTCATGCTCGGCCTGATCGACGAGGCCGGTCATCGGCTCGTCGATGATCCGCGCGCCGCGGACGCCGTCGTGATCAACACCTGCGCCTTCATCTCGTCGGCGGTGGACGAGTCGCGCCGCGTGATCGGGGAGTGCGTCGCCCTCAGGAACGCCGGAAGGGTCAAGTGGGTCATCGCGGCGGGCTGCCTGCCCCAGCGCCGCGATCCGGCCGCGGAGCGCGCCCTGGCGGGTGTCGACGGCGTTGTCGGCTGCTCGCACTTCCTCGACATCGCGCGCGCCCTTGAGGGCGTCGCCGAGGGGCGGGCGCCCCGCCTGGTGTCAACGCCGACCACCGTCTACGACCACCGAAGCCCCCGCGTGCTCGCCACGCCGCGCCATCTGGCCTACGTCAAGATCGCGGAGGGATGCGACAACCGCTGTTCCTACTGCACCGTCCCGTCGCTCCGGGGCGCGCTCCGCAGCCGTCCCGTCGACTCCGTCGTGGCCGAGGTCGAGTCGCTGCTCGAGCTCGGCGTTCGCGAGGTGAACCTCATCGCGCAGGACACGACCGCGTACGGCACGGACATTGCTCCGTCGGCGCGTCTGCCGGAGCTCCTGAGGCGCGTGTCCGCGACGGGCGTCCCGTGGATACGAACGCTCTACGCGCACCCCGCCAGGATCACCGACGAGCTCGTCGATGCGATGGCGTCGCTGCGCGGCGTCGTACCGTACCTCGACGTGCCGGTGCAGCACGTGTCGGACCGCGTGCTCAGGGCCATGGGACGAACGGAGGTGAGAGGCGGGGTCAGGGCGGCGCTCGAGCGGCTGCGCGCGGCGATCCCGGGGGTCACCCTCCGAAGCTCGGTGATGGCGGGGTTCCCCGGAGAGACGGAGCGGGAGTTCGAGGAGCTTCTCGCGTTCGTGCGGACCGGTGCCGTCGACTGGCTGGCGGTGTTCGAGTTCTCGCCCGAGCCGGGAACGCCGGCCGCCTCGATGCCGTCCGGTGTGCCCCCCCAGGTCGCGTCGGCCAGGGCGCGAGCGCTGGTGGACGCGGCGTCACGGGTCGCCGCCGCGCGGAACGCCAGGGCCGTCGGCAGCGAGGTCACCGTGCTTGTGGACAGCGGAGGCGCGTGCGCCGAGGGCCGCACGGCCGGACAGGCGTGGGAGATCGACGGAAGGGTGCTCCTGAGAGGCTCCGACGGCGGCCCGTCGCCGGGAGCGTTCGTGCGGGCAAGGGTCACCGGTGTCTCGGGGATGGACCTCAGGGCGGCGACGGTCGCGCCGGCGGAGCCGGACCGTGGCCCCGGGCGAGGCGAGGCAGGCGAGCCTTCGTCCCGGTCGGCCGGGGGAGAAACATCTTGAAGAGCGCGCGGCGGGCGTGGTAGGTTCGCGCGGCCAGGGAGGCGGGGGTGAGGGGAAGGGAAGAGGCGCGCTCGTGGAGCGGAGGGATCGGCACCGTCCCGCCGCTGGGGTGGACCGACGCGGACCTCATCGCGACGGTCGTCGCGGGAAGCACGGGAGCCACGCCGCCCGGTGACGTCGCTCTGGCGCTGCTCGACAGGTTCGGGACCTTAAGCGGCGTCCTGCGCGAGGCGCCGTCCGCCCTGGCCACGGTCCGCGGCGTGGGGCGCTCGGCCGCGGCGCGGTTGAAGGCGGCGTGGGAGATCGGCAGGCGGGCGAGCGTCGCCGATCGGCGCAGACCGAAGCGATACGTGTCCGGGCCCGAGGACGTCGCCGACATCTTCATGTCCGAGATGTCGGCGCTCGACAGGGAGCACTTCCGGGCGGTCCTTCTTGACACCAAGAACCGGATCCTCGGAGTGAGGACGATCTCGATCGGGTCTCTCAACACCTCCGTGGTGCACGCGCGCGAGGTGTTCAAGGCGGCAGTGAGCGAGAGCGCGCAGGCCATCGTGCTCGTGCACAATCACCCGTCCGGGCTTCCGGACCCGAGCGGCGAGGACCTTCTGGTCACTCGAAGACTGGCCGAGGCCGGACGGATCCTGGGCATCGAGGTGCTCGACCACGTCGTTCTCGGCAGTCAGGGGTTCGTGAGCATGCGCGAGCTCGGTCATCTCTGACGCGACGCGCGGCTCAAGAACGGATGGCGGAGATGCTCTTCGACTCGTTTCTCGGACTCGTCAACGACGTGGCGATCGACCTCGGGACCGCCAACACGCTCGTCTACGTGAAGGGCAGAGGCGTCGTCCTGAACGAGCCGTCCGTGATCGCCATCGAGAAGGCCACCGGCAGGGTCGTGGCGGTGGGGACCAGAGCCAAGGAGATGCTGGGCAGGACCCCGGACGGCATCAAGGCCGTCCGCCCCATGAAGGACGGGGTCATCGCCGACTTCGACGGCACCGAGGACCTCCTGCGCGAGTTCATCCTGCAGGTCCAGCGGCGCCGGTTCCTCGTGCGGCCGCGGATGATCATCTGCGTGCCGTCCGGGATCACCGAGGTGGAGCGGCGTGCCGTGCAGGACTCCGCCGAGCACGCGGGCGCCAGGGAGGTCTTCCTCGTCGCCGAGCCCGTGGCGGCGGCCATCGGCGTCGGCCTTCCCGTCGAGAAGCCCTCCGGCAACATGATCGTGGACATCGGCGGCGGCACGACGGAGATCGCCGTGATCGCCCTGTCCGGCATCGTGAACCACACGTCCATCCGCATCGGCGGCGACGAGATGGACGAGGCGATCATGAACCACCTCAGGCGCAGCTACAACCTGCTCGTCGGCGAGCAGACGGCCGAGCAGATCAAGATCCGCGTCGGGTCGGCCTACCCGCTGGAGCAGGAGATGGAGATGGAGGTCAAGGGGCGCGACCTCGTCGGGGGCGTGCCCCGGACGCTCAAGGTCACGTCCGAGGAGATCCGCGAGGCCCTGCAGGAACCGATCTCGGCCATCGTGGAGGCGCTCAAGCTCTCGCTCGAGGAAACGCCCCCCGAGCTCGCCGCCGACCTCGTGGACCGCGGCATCGTGATGACGGGCGGCGGCTCGCTGCTCAGGGGTCTCGACACGCTCCTGCGCGAGGAGACGAAGCTGCCCGTCAACGTCGTCGAGAACCCGCTCACCTGCGTCGTGCTCGGCACCGGCCGGATCCTCGAGAACATCTCGCACTACGAGCCCGTCCTGATGAAGTCCGCGAAGAGGTAGGACGAAGGCATGCTCGCACAGGTCGCCCAGCTGCTCAGGGAGAGGCCCGAGCTCTCCACCTTCGTCATCTGCGTCCTCGCGTCGTTCGCTCTCCTCCTCACGCCCCAGACCTTCAAGGACGGCGTGTCCACCGTCGTCTCCGCCGCGACGCTCGGTCCGTTCAAGCGGCTCGCGGCCACCGTCACCGAGCTCGGCGCCGTTCGCGAGGACAACGCGCGGCTCATGCGGATGGTCGTGGAGCTGGAAGCGGAGCGCGCGGCGCTCGTGGAGTACCGCGAGGAGGCGAGGCGGCTGCGCGAGCTGCAGCGCGCGCTCGTCGGCTTCCCGGAGGAGGAGAAGCTCCGGATGCTCCCCGCGCGGGTCATCGGGATGCCCGGGGGGAGGATCATCGAGCGCATCGAGATCGACCGCGGCATCACCGACGGCGTCGGCGTCGGCATGGCCGTCGTGGTGCCCGGCGGGCTCATCGGCAAGGTCGTGCGCGTGTTCCCCGGGCGCGCGCTCGTCGAGCCGCTGGGCAGCGCCTCGTCGGCCGTGAGCGTCATCGTGGAGAGGAACCGCCTGCGGGGGATCGTCCGTCCACGGTACGTGGGCGTCACGGAGCTTGCCAGCTGGAACATGGAGTACGTGCCGACGCGCTCCGACGTCGCCGTCGGGGACAGAGTGGTCACGTCGGGCCTCGGCGGTGTCTACCCGCCGGGCATCACCGTCGGGACGGTGCGATCCGTGAAGGACGGCCCCCTCACGATGACGGTGCGTCTCGACCTTGCGGTGGACCCCTCGACGGTCGAGCAGGTCTTCGTCGTGCTGGGCGGACGGTCGCAGCGGCCGGCCGTCCGGGAAGCCGCGCAGCCCACCCCCGAGAGGAGCGGATAGGTGCGCGCGTTCCGCCTCGTCCTCCTGGCGTTCGCCGCGGTCGTGCTCGACGCCGCGCTCGCTCCCGAGATCGAGATCGCGGGCGCCAGGCCCGACTTCCTCGTGCTCGCGATCGTCTACACGAGCCTCGTGATGGGCGCCAGGGCGGCCACCATCACCGGGTTCGCGATCGGTCTTGCGGCCGACGCAGCCATGCCCGAGTACCTGGGACTCCACGCGCTCTCGCTCTCCGCGACGGCCTTCGCCGTGTCGGCGCTCTGGTCGCGCCTCGTCAGAACGAACGCGCTCGTCCAGTGCATGGTCCTCCTCGCCGGTTCGCTCATGCACGACGCGATCTACTACATCGCCTACTACAGGAACCACCTGGACCTCTTCGGCCGCTTCCTGCTGCGGTTCGGCGTCCCCGGCGGGCTCTACACGGCTGCTCTCGGGAGCATCGTCTACTTCATCGCCCTCGCCAGGAACTGGAGGGCCATCGCCGGTGGCGCGCGTCACTGAGCATCAGAGCGGCACGGACACGAGGGCGAGGCGCGCGCGGCATCTGCAGCTCGCCGTCCTGCTGCTGTTCGTGCTCATCACAGGCAGGCTCGGATGGCTCCAGCTCGCCCGCGGTGACTTCTACAGCGACCTGTCGCGCGAGAACTACGTGCAGGGGTTCCCGGTCCTGGCTCCGCGCGGCGTCATCAAGGACCGCAACGGGGAGGTCCTCGCCGACAGCCGGGCGTCGCTGTCCATCACGCTGTCGAAGACGCGAAGCCGCGACGACGAGGGGATGGCCGACGCCCTCGCCGGCCTCCTCGAGATCGACCGCTCCCTCGTGATCGAGAAGCTCAGGGAGGCTCGATCGAGGTACTTCGGGAGCGTGGTGCTGGTCGCCGACGCGACGTTTGAGCAGGTCGCTCGGGTGGAGGAGCGCAGGTTCGAGCTCCCCGGGGTGAAGGTGGAGGTCACGGCGACCCGCCGCTATCCGGCCGGCGAGTTCGCGATGCACGCCCTCGGCTACGTCGGCCAGATCTCGGGATCGGAGGTCGAGACCATGGGCGCGCTCGGGTACTCCTCCGGGGACGTCGTGGGCAAGGCGGGGGCGGAGAAGCGCTACGAGCTGCAGGTCAGGGGATGGGACGGCGGCGAGTACTGGGTCTGCGACGCCTCGGGCCGCGAGCTCTACCCGTGGAGCGGCGGGGCTGTCGTCGAGGCGAGGCCCGGCAACACGCTCGTGCTCGCGATCGACGCGCCCGCGCAGCGCGCGGCAGAGGAGGCGCTCACGCTGCACGGATCCGGCGCCGTCGTGGCCCTCGATCCGCGGACGGGCGAGACACTCGTGCTGGCGTCGCGCCCCGCGCCCGACCCGAATCTCCTGTCGTACGGGCTGTCCGCCCGCGAGTGGAACGCCCTGTCGCGGTCGCCGAGGCATCCGCTCTTCAACCGCGCGCTCCAGGCCATGTACCCGCCGGGCAGCGTGTTCAAGGTCGTGACGGCGGCCGCCGGCCTCGCGACCGGGACCATCACGACCTCGTCGCCCCGCGTGACGTGCCCCGGCAGCTTCCGCCTCGGGACGAGGACCTTCAGGTGCTGGAAGCCCGAGGGCCACGGCACGCTCGACCTCATCCCGGCGATCGTCCAGTCCTGCGACACCTACTTCTACACGCTCGGCGTTCGCCTCGGCGTCGCGACGCTCATGAACTGGGCGGAGCGGAGCGGCCTGGGCATCCGGACGGGCATCGATGTCGGCGGTGAGGCGAGAGGGAACGTCCCGACGCCGGAGTGGTACGACAAGCGGTACGGGAAGGGTCGGTGGAGCAGAGGCGTCGTCGTCAATCTGGCCATCGGCCAGGGCGAGATCCTCATGACGCCGATCCAGGTTGCCTGCCTCGTGAGCGCGATCGTCAACGACGGCGTGGCGCACCGGCCTCACGTCCTCAAGCAGGTCGAGTCGCCGTCGGGCCGCGTGCTCGGCACCGCGCGGACGGCGGTGAGCTACGAACTGCCTTACTCCGACGCAACCCTGCGGACCGTGAGGGAAGCGATGGTGGGCGCCGTGGAGGGCCCGTACGCAACGGGCTGGCGCGCGAGGATCCCCGGGATGAGAGTCGGGGGCAAGACGGGGACGGCGCAGAACCCGCACGGAGAGGACCACGCCTGGTTCGCGGCGTTCGCGCCGGCCGAGGACCCGAAGATCGTCGTCGCCGTCCTGGTCGAGAACGCCGGGGGAGGCGGCGCCATCGCCGCGCCGATCGCGCGGGACGTGATGAGGGCTTACTTCCGGCTCGACGTCCCGGTGGAAGCGCCGGGCCCGCCCGAGCCCGCCGTCGAGGAGAGCGACTGAATGGACCGGCGACGGCTCAGGGACTTCGACATGGGTCTCCTCGCCGCGGCGCTCGCGCTCGTCGCGGTCGGGATCGTGATGGTCTACAGCGCGACGCGGGGCGCCGCCGACGCCTCGCTGAGCGGACTGGCACAGCGGCAGGCCGTCTTCGCCGTCCTCGGGCTCGCGGCGCTCGTCGGAGCGCTCTTCGTGCCGCAGGACACGCTCGAGATCCTCGCGCCCCTCCTGTACGGCCTGGCCATGGCCCTTCTGGTCGCGGTGCTCTTCGTGGGCGTGGGGAAGATGGGGGAACGGCGCTGGCTCGATCTGGGGGTGTTGCGCTTCCAGCCGTCCGAGCTCGCCAAGTACGCGATGATCCTGCTTCTCGCCCGCTGGCTCGCGCGGAAGAAGACCAAGCTCGAGAGGGCGACGCACCTCGTCGTGCCCATCGTCATCACGCTCATCCCCTTCGGGCTCGTGCTGCGTGAGCCGGATCTCGGAACCTCACTCATGTTCCCGCTCATTCTGCTTCCCATGCTCTACTGGGCCGGCGCGCGTCCGGTCGTCATCCTCCTGCTGCTCGCGCCTGCGTTGAGCGTGGTCCTCGCGTTCCATCTTGTGGTGTGGCTCGTGTTCCTCGGCGCGCTCGCATGCCTTCTCTATCTCTCGCGCGTCTTGCTCACGGACAAGGTGGTGGTCTTCACCGCCTCCGTCGTGGCAGGGCGCGTGAGTCCGCTCCTGTGGGCGCATCTCGAGGAGTACCAGAGGCACCGCGTCCTTGCATTCCTGAGCCCCGAGAAGTACCGTTTCAGCACCGGATACCAGCTGATCCAGTCGAAGATCGCCATCGGATCCGGCTCGGCGTTCGGAAAGGGATTCCTGCAGGGAACCCAGAAGAACTACGCGTTCCTGCCCGAGCAGCACACGGACTTCATCTTCTCGGTGCTCGGCGAGGAGTTCGGCTTCCTGGGGTGCGCGGTCGTGCTGGCGCTCTACCTCTACCTCGTCCTCAGGATGCTCCGCCTCGCCGCGCAGGCCAGGAACCGTTTCGCGGGCCTCGTGATCGTCGGCATCGCGAGCATGCTGTTCGTCCAGTCC
Organism: Candidatus Effluviviaceae Genus I sp.; assembly: GCA_016867725.1. Classification (NCBI taxonomy): domain Bacteria; phylum Candidatus Effluviviacota; family Candidatus Effluviviaceae; species Candidatus Effluviviaceae Genus I sp. The sequence goes on along the minus strand of VGIX01000009.1, from coordinate 45,971 downwards.
GCGGTGAACGTGGGCGTCACGCTCGGCATGAGCCCGGTGACGGGCATGCCGCTGCCCCTTCTGAGCTACGGGGGGACGTCGCTCCTGGTCACGCTGGGGGCGATCGGCGTCGTGCTCGGCATGGGCATCAGGCGAATGGAGTACTGATGCGACCCATCCTCTTCCACGTCGGCTCGTGGCCCATCCGGAGCTACGGCGTCGCGCTGGCCGTCGCGTTCATCGCCGGCATTCTGCTGGGGAGGAGGCGGGCGCGCGCGGCCGGGCTCGACCCGAACATCGTCATCGACCTCGCGTTCTATGTGATCATCGCGTCCATAGCAGGCGCACGGGCCACCTACGCGGCCGTCCACTGGGACTACTTCCGCGATGACCTCCTCGGCGTCTTCAGGCTCTGGGACGGCGGCCTGGCGCAGTACGGCGGCATCGCGGCCGGCGTCGTCACGGGCCTTCTGTTCTTCGCCAGGAGGAAGGTCTCGCCGTGGCGCGGCGCCGACCTCCTCGCGCCGTCCGTGGCGCTCGGCGTGGCGATCGGGAGGATCGGCTGCTTCATGAACGGGTGCTGCTTCGGGAAGGCCTGCGCTCTGCCGTGGGCCGTCACGTTCGGCCCCGGCTCGATCGCCTCGCACGAGTTGCCGGGGGTCGCCGTGCACCCGACACAGCTGTACGAGTCGCTCGCGGCTCTCGGCGTGTTCGCCGTGCTTCTGGCCGTCGAGCGGCGCAAGCCCTTCGACGGGTTCCTCCTCTGGCTCCTTCTCATCCTGCTGGCCGTGTCGCGGTTCCTCATCGACCCGCTGCGGCACTACGAACAGGTCTCGATGATCGGCGCGACGGGACTGACGACGAACCAGGCCATCGGGATCGCGCTCGTGGCCGTCGCGGTCGCGGCGCTCGTCGTGACGGCGCGGCGGCGCCGCGCGCGGCCGGGCGACTCCAGGTAGACCGACCCCGGGATCCCCAGGGAAACGGGCATCACGATGGACCTCGTCGGCCCCTGCGCGCGCATCGGCCGGGCGCTGCTCGCGTTCGTGCTTCCCGACGCGTGTCTCGTGTGCGGAACGCCGCTCGAGGGCGGCGAGCGCGACCTCTGCGCGCGCTGCCGGCTCGTCTTGCGGCCGGCGGCGCCGCGTGCGCTGCCGCTGCCGACGCTCGAGGGCGGTGAGGACGCGCCGCGCCCGGAGACGGAGTTCGCGGCGTACGCTCTGGACTTCGACGGACCGGCGAGAGCTCTCGTGCACGCCCTGAAGTACCAGGGAAGAAGAGGGGTCGCGGACACGCTCGCCGCGATCATCGGACCGCTCGTGGCGAACCTGCCGGGCGCCGGCGTGGATGCCATCGTGCCGGTGCCGCTCCACCCGGTCCGACTCCGAGAGCGGGGCTTCAACCAGACCGATCTCATCGCCGGCGGCCTGGCCCGCTTCGCGGGCGCGCCGGTGCAGACCGCATGGCTCAGGCGCGCCCGCCCCACGAGGACCCAGACCGACCTCAGCCGGGCCGACCGGATCCGGAACGTGCGCGGCGCCTTCGCGGCAGGGCGCGCCCTCCAGGGGACGCGGCTTCTGCTTCTGGACGACGTCGTCACGACCGGCGCGACGCTGGCGTCGGCGGCCTCGGCCCTCCGACGGGCCGGCGCCTCCTGCGAGTGCTTCGCCGTCGCCGGGGCCAAGCTGGTTGACAAGACGCCGCGGGGGCGGCTATGATACCTGCCTCGACCCGCCCGGGGTCGTGCGGGATGCCATCCACTCGGAGGAGACCATGCGCGTCGGCGTGCTGACGGGCGGCGGAGACTGCCCCGGACTGAACGCGGTGATCAGGGCGATCGTGCGGCGAACGATCGGGAAGTACGGCGGGGAGGTCGTCGGGTTCCGGTTCGGCTGGGCCGGCATGATCGAGGGCAACACCATCCCCCTGGGCAACGACCAGGTGTCGGGCATCCTGCCGCGGGGAGGCACGATCCTGGGGACGTCCCGGACGAACCCGTTCAAGGTCGACGGCGGCCCGCAGAAGATCCACCAGACCTTCAAGAAGCAGGGGCTCGACGGTCTCATCGCGGTCGGGGGGGAAGACACGCTCGGCGTGGCCTGCAGGCTCCACGAGGACGGTCTCCCGGTCGTCGGCGTCCCCAAGACGATCGACAACGACATCGCCGGGACCGACTACACGTTCGGGTTCGACACCGCGGTCCACATAGCGACCGAGGCCATCGACCGCCTCCACACGACGGCCGAGTCGCACAACCGCGTCGTGGTCGTCGAGGTGATGGGCAGGCACACGGGGTGGATCGCCGTGAAGGCGGGCATCGCCGGCGGCGCGGATCTGATCCTCATCCCCGAGGTGCCCTTCACGATGGCCGAGATCTGCGAGGTCATCGGGCGCCGCCACTCGCGCGGCAAGAACTTCAGCATCCTCGTCGTCGCCGAGGGCGCGACGTTCCCGAAGGACGCGGACGACGACGGGGGAGAGGCCGGCCTCGTCGTCACGCACGGCGGGACCGACGCCTTCGGGCACGTGAGACTCGGCGGCATCGGCACGAAGCTCGCCCGCGCCATCGAGAAGCGGACCGGCTACGAGACGCGCGTGTCGGTCCTCGGCTACGTGCAGCGCGGCGGGACGCCGACGGCATTCGACAGGGTGCTCGGCTCGCGCTTCGGCGTCGTCGCGGCGGACCTAGTCCACAGCGGGCAGTTCGGCAAGATGGTGAGCCTGCAAGGCGACCGGGTCATCCCCATCGAGATCTCCCACGGAACCCAGAGCCTCAAGCGCGTCGACAGCGAGCTGTTCGAGGTGGCGAGGACCTTCTTCGGCTAGGCCCGGGGGCAGGCCGCGCGGCGGTCCGGGCGGCCCGGGGACACGGAGGACATGGCACATGGCGCTCAGGTACGCGATCAACGGATTCGGCAGGATCGGCAGGCTCGTCCTGCGTCTCGCGCTGTCCAACAGAGACTTCGAGGTCGCGGCGATCAACGATCTCACCGACGCGAAGACGCTCGCCCACCTGCTCAAGTACGACTCGGTGCACGGGATCTTCCGGAAGGACGTGTCGCACGACGCGGACGCCATCGTCGCGGACGGGAAGAGGATCAAGGTGTTCTCCGAGAAGGACCCGGCGGCCCTCCCTTGGAAGAGCCTCGGCATCGACGTCGTCATCGAGTCCACGGGGAAGTTCACCGACCGCGCGGGCGCGTCGAAGCACCTCGAGGCCGGCGCGAAGAAGGTGATGATCTCGGCGCCCGGGAAGGAACCCGACGTCACGATCGTGATGGGCGTCAACGACGCGGCCTACGACCCGGCGAAGCACCACGTCATCTCGACGGCCTCCTGCACGACGAACTGCGCCGCCCCGATGATCAAGGTCCTCCACGAGAACTTCGGCGTGGTCAGGGGGCTCATGACGACCATCCACGCCTACACGAACGACCAGCGCATCCTCGACTTCCCGCACAAGGACCTGCGACGGGCCAGGGCCGCCATGGTGTCCATGATCCCGACGACGACGGGCGCCGCGAAGGCGATCGCCATGGTCATGCCGGAGCTCAAGGGCAGGCTCGACGGGCTCTCGGTCCGCGTCCCGACGGCCGACGGCTCCCTCGTGGACTTCGTCGTGCAGGTCTCGAAGAAGACGACGGCCGAGGAGGTGAACGCGGCGTTCCTCAAGGCATCGAAGACGCCGCCGCTCGCGGGCTATCTCAAGTACACCGAGGACCCGATCGTGTCGATCGACGTGGTGCGGGACACGCACTCCTGCGTCTTCGACAGCCTGCTCACGAAGGTCCTGGACGGGGACTTCCTGAAGGTCTTCGGCTGGTACGACAACGAGGCGGGGTACGCCGCGCGTATGGTCGACATGATGAAGCTCGTTGCAAAGCGCTGAGGGCACGGGATGAGCGAGAAACTGCACATCAGGGACGTGGACGTCCGCGGCAGGCGCGTCCTCACGAGGGTCGACTTCAACGTGCCGCTGACCGAGACCGGCGCGGTCGGAGACGACACGCGCATCCGGATGGCGTTGCCGACGATCCGGCACCTCGTCTCATCGGGCGGCAGGGTCGTCCTCATGTCCCATCTGGGCAGACCGAAGGGGAAGGTCGTCGACGCGATGAGGCTCGCCCCGGCGGCGGCCCGGCTGTCGGAGCTTCTCGGCAGGAATGCGGCCGTGGCGGCGGACTGCATCGGCCCGGAGGCCGAATCGGCTGCGAACGCGCTCGGGGACGGCGACATCGTGCTCCTCGAGAATCTCAGGTTCCACGACGCGGAGACGAAGAACGACGAGGCCTTCTCGCGTTCGCTCGCGCGGCTGGGCGACCTCTACGTGAACGACGCGTTCGGCACGGCACACCGTGCCCATGCCTCCACCGTGGGCGTCACGGCCTTCTTCGAGCAGCGGGCCATGGGCTTTCTCATGGAGCGCGAGATCTCGGGGCTGTCGCGCGCGACCGAGCGGCCGGAGCACCCCTACGTCGCCATCCTCGGCGGCGCCAAGGTCTCCGACAAGATCGGCGTCGTCGAGAACCTGCTCTCGAAAGTCGACGTCTTCCTGATCGGCGGCGCGATGGCCTACACCTTCCTCAAGGCGCAGGGGAAGGACGTGGGCGACTCGCTGGTCGAGCCCGACAAGACGGACGTCGCGCTCAGGCTTCTGGATGCGGCGCGGTCGGCCGGGAAGGCGTTCCTGCTTCCCGAGGACGTCCTCGCGGCCGACGCGGCCGCGGCGGGGGCCAGGACGAAGGTCGCGGCGTCGGAGGCCATCGGAGCGGGTTGGCGGGGCGTGGACATCGGCCCCGCAACCGCGGGACGGTTCGCGGCGGAGGTGGGGCGCGCGCGCACGATCGTCTGGAACGGGCCGCTGGGGATCTTCGAGATCCCGGAGTTCGCGTCGGGGACGAATGCCGTCGCCGTGGCGGTGGCCGAGGCCACGAGGGCCGGGGCGGCGAGCATCGTGGGCGGCGGCGACACGGCAGCGGCGATCTCGAAGGCCGGCCTCGCGGACGCCATGACCCACGTCTCGACGGGGGGCGGCGCGTCGCTGGAGTTCCTGGAGGGCAAGGTCCTGCCGGGCATCGCCGCGCTGTCGGACGCGAGACCTTCGCGCTGAGGAGCGCGCTCGGAGACTGGGAGGCATCGTGCGGCGGAAGATCGTCGCCGGCAACTGGAAGCTCAACGGAACGGCAGCGGAGACGCGACAGCTCATCCGCAGCCTTCGGAACCGGCTGGCGGCCATCGAGCTGCGCGCCGACGTCGTCGTGTGCCCCCCGTTCGTGTTCCTCGAGACCGCCGTGGACGCGGCGAGAGGCAGCGCGATCGACGTGGGCGCCCAGAACGTGTTCTGGGAGCGGTCGGGCGCGTACACGGGCGAGGTCTCGGCCGAGATGCTCGAGGCGGTCGGTGTCAGGCACGTTCTGATAGGGCACTCCGAGAGGCGGACCATCTTCGGCGAGTCCGACGCCGACGTGAACCGCAAGCTCCACCGCGTCCTCGGCACGACGCTCCGGGCGATCGTGTGCGTCGGCGAGACCCTCGAGGAGCGGGAGCAGGGCCTCACGCAGGCTGTCGTGAAGCGTCAGGTGGCCGCGGCGCTCGGGGGCGCGGCGGCCGGGCGGGCCGACCGCATCGCCCTGGCCTACGAGCCGGTCTGGGCCATAGGCACCGGCAGGACGGCCTCGCCCGAAACGGCGAACGAGGTTCATCGCTTGATACGCGCCGAGCTCGCTGGTATACTCGGGCGTTCGACGGCGGATGGGCTCCGCATTCTCTACGGCGGAAGCGTGAAGCCGGACAACGCCGCGAGTATCATGTCCCGGAGCGACGTTGACGGCGTGCTGGTCGGAGGCGCGAGCCTCGACGCGGCGGGCTTCGCCGAGATCGTGGCGGCTGCCAGGTAGCGGACAGCGGTGCCTCGCGGTCCACGGAGGAGGGTTCGATGTTCGGAGTGGTCATCGGGATCCACGTTCTCATCTGCGCGCTGCTCATGGTCGTGGTCCTGCTGCAGTCGGGCAAGGGCGGCGGCCTCGCCGGCGCGTTCGGCGGGGCCGGCGGCATCGGAGCGGTCTTCGGCGGGCAGTCCGCGGCCACGTTCCTCACGAAGGCCACGAGGTACCTCGCCATCGGGTTCATGCTCACGTCCCTTCTGCTCGCGCTCATGGCGCGCGGCACGTTCCGGGGAGGGGCGGTGGAGACGGGCGTCAGAGAACGCGCGGCCGCGCCGGCAAGCGGCGTCGAGGGGGCGGTTCCCTCGACCGGCGTGCCGACGGAACTCCCCGGTTCAGAGGGAGCAGGTGAGCGCTCCGGAACTCAGGCGCCCGCGGAGACCGAGGGAACCTCCGAGCCCGGGTCACCGTGACGAGCTGAGTGATACGGCCGCATCCGCGTGCGGAAACCCAGAAGCGGGCGCGGCCGCACGTGCCGGGATGGTGGAACTGGTAGACACGCCATCTTGAGGGGGTGGTGGGCGTATGCCTGTGCGAGTTCGAGTCTCGCTCCCGGCACCAGGCTCATCGTTCGAGGGAAGGTGACGACGAGGTGCAGGGCCGCCCGCGCGGCCCTGCGTCGTTCTGAGCCCCGATGGCGAGCCCACAGGACCGGGTGTCGGACGCATACCGGACGCTCTTGAGCGTCTACGGCCCCCAGGGATGGTGGCCGTCGCGCGGACCGTTCGAGATGATGGTCGGCGCCGTGCTCACGCAGCACGCGTCCTGGCGCAACGCCGAGCGCGCGATCGAGGCCATGAGGTCCCTCGGGCTCCTGGCGCCCGAGGCGATCGTGCGCACGAGCCCAGCCGCGCTTGCCCGGATCATCAGGTCGTCCGGACCGTTCACTCGAAAGGCCGAGACCCTCATCGCCCTGGCGTGGGCTGTTCGGGAGCACGGGAGAGGGCTGGAGCAGTTCCTGTCCCTCAACGCCGAGACGCTGAGAACGACCCTCCTTGCGATCCGCGGGATCGGACCGGAGACGGCGGACGCCATCGTGCTGTACGCCGCCGGGAAGGCGGCGTTCGTCGTGGACGCCTACACTCGCAGGTTCGTCGTCCGGCACGGGCTCGTGCCGCAGCGCGCGTCGTATGCCGCGATCCAGGAGCTGTTCACGAGAGCCCTCCCGCAGGACGTCAGCGTCTATGCCGAGTGCCACGCGCTGCTCGTCCGGCTGGGAAAGGACCGCTGCAGGGCGACACGCCGCTGCGCAGGCTGCCCCCTCGAGGGCGACCTCGATCGTCACGCGTCCGGGCGCCGACCGCCGGCGAGCGCCCGCCGATGAACGGTGGTCAAGGTTCGAGGCGCTCCGCCGCTTGACTTGCCCCCGGCCCAAGGTCAAGCTTAGAGAGAGGTCGGCGCTCCAGGGACGGCTCATGAAGACACGATGAAGAGCGCCGTGCGAAGGGGCGCAGCCGGACCCGAGGCGTCTGTCGGTGACGGCGCCGCGGACGACACACGAGGCGTGGGTGGCGCTGCGGACCCGCCCGGCGGCGGGTGTCGGATGGGCAGATGAACCGGCGGCTTGGCTCTTTACAGCGGCAGCCGAACGTGGTACAAGGGGGGCTCATGGCGATCTATCGCGCAGCATCCGGGTCGTGGGGACGGATGGTGGGAGCGTGTGTCGTTGCGCTCGTGATGCTCCCGATCCCGCCGGCGGCCGGAGCGAACAAGTACGCCGGGGAGTTCCTCACGCACGGCGTCGGCGCCAGGGCCCTCGGCATGGGCAGCGCGTTCGTGGCGGTCGCGGACGACGCGACGGCGGGCTACTGGAACCCGGCGGGCGTGGCCGACGTGGAGGGGCGCAGCGTCCAGCTGATGCACTCCGAGACCTTCGGCGACGTCGTGAACTACGACACCGGCGCGTACGCGCAGCCGCTGGGCAACGGGGCCGCGTTCGCCGTGACCGTGATCAGGCTCGCCATCGACGACATCCCGTTCACTGACTTCGAAACGGACGAGGACAGGATCATCTACGACCCGTCGCGCATCACGTGGGAGAGCGATTCGGAGTCGGCCCTCCTCGTGACGTATGCCCGCAGGTCCTCGGACCGGATGCGGGTCGGCGGCAACCTCAAGGTGATCAGAAAGAGCGTGGGCGACCACTCCTGCTACGGTGTCGGGTTCGACGTGGGGGCGAAGTACGACATCCGGCGGGACACGACGGTCGGCGTGAACCTGCAGGACGTCACGACGACGTTCCTGTCCTGGAACACCGGCGAGCGAGAGCACATCATGCCGACCGCGAAGATCGGGGCGGCGTACTCCCGCGACGTGGCGTCCATGGACGGCCGCTTCGTCATCGCCGCGGACGCGGACTTCCGATTCGAGAATCGAGCGCTTGCGGACCAGTACCACGTGGGCCCCGTTTCGGCCGACACGCACTACGGCATCGAGTTCGTCTACCGCGAGATGGTGGGAGTGCGCGCCGGTCTCGCGATCGGCCAGCTGACGGCCGGCGCCGGACTCGCGCTCGGTGGTTTCGCGGTCGAATACGCCTTCGGAAGACACGAGCATCTGGACTCGAGCCATCGGGTGTCGGCGACGTACGGCTTCTGAGCCGGTCTCCGACGTCCGGGGCAGCAGGACTCCGGGGCAGGACCCGCAGCAGAGCGGCAATCCGGCCATCGCCCTCCCGGGAAAGGAGCACGGGGAAGTGAGAACCAGACTGGTGAAGGAAAGAACGTGCGTCGGCATCCTCCTGCTGGCCGCGGCGACGCTGGCGGTGACCGGCTGCGATCAGAAGGGTGAGCCGGTGGACCGCACGCCGCCGACGGGCACCTACATCACGAACCCCGCGGACGGAACCGCGGTGAACAGCCCTCTGATCAACGTCCGAGGGCGCGCTGAGGTGGGCGCCACCGTGGACATCTTCGTCGACGGGGCATACCAGTCCAGCGGCGTGTCTTCCCCCGCCGTGCCGTACGACGGCGAGTTCGGCCGGTTCACCGTCACGGGGGTGCAGCTCGGCGACGAGGGCCAGAAGCTCATCACCGCCACCGTGACGGACATCTACGGCAACGTCGCCACGGAGCCGGTGCAGGTGACGATCACGCTCGATCAGACCCCTCCGCCGCTCGTGGCAGAGGACGTGCTCTGGGCGGTGTGGAAGGACACGCTGGGGGGCGTCTGGCAGACGAGCATGCCGCAGGTCACCTTCGTCGGGCGAACCGACGTGACGTCGTCCGGGCAGCGCCTGCGCTGGGGAAGCGCTGAGTCCTTCCCGGACTCCTCGTACGCCTACCCGGTCGATCAGCCGGAGTCGCTCCGGTTCTACATCCCGATCGACGTTCCACCGCTCGATCCGAACAACCCGGAGGCGCTCGTGAGATACTACGTCGACGCCTACGACGCCGCCCGGAACGTGACGACGCTGCCGCTCGACGTGTTCTGGGTGGCGGCGGGCAAGGAGACGACGCTCGCCTACGACGACGGGCTCTATGGAGCGCACACGAACTGGATCTCCGCGGGAGTCGGGCAGATGCTCGCGGTCAAGTTCAAGGCGCCGACGTGGGCCAACTACATCGTCGGCGTGCGGTTCCACACGATGAACGACGGGATCACTCACCCGACCAACCCCACGCTGCCTACGACGCAGCCCTTCCTCATCTGGGCGTGGAAGGTGAACCAGGATACCGGACTCCCCGGCGCGCCGGCGAACCAGGGACTCAGCACCGGCGAGCCGTACAGCTACCCGGAGGACGAGTGGGTCGAGTTCCGGCTGACGACCGCGGTGAACATCAGCAGCGCCGTGCAGTTCCCGAACAGGGAGTTCTTCGCGGGCATGGAGTGGCTGTACTCCTACAACCCGCGTATCGGCCTCGACAGGGATGTCCCGATCGACTACAAGAGCTACCTCTGGAACCTCGAGACGTGGGAGCTCCAGACGACCGCCGACATCATGATCCGGGCGATCGTCTCGGACCTGCCCAGCATCGGCGGCATGGCGCGCACGGCAGTCGTCAGGCCTGAGGCCGTGACCGTCCTGTCGACGAGGTAGCGGGTCCTCGGTCGCAGAGGCGGCATCGCCGCGCAGGAGAAGGGCCCCGGATCCTGGAGATCCGGGGCCCTCTTGCATGCCGACGCCGCCGGCGCGGGCGCCGTCAGCGAGTCAGGCGCCGCGCGCCACTTGGCTACATGCTGAGCACCTTGATCTTGTCACCCGGGTAGATGGGGGAACTCCAGGAGAGACCGTTCCACCGAAGGAGGTCCTTCGCGCTCTTGCCGTGCCGCCGCGCGATGGACGAGATGGTGTCGCCCTTCTTCACCGTGTACGTGACCGTGTGCTTCGCGGCGCTCGTCACGCGCTCCCCCTCGGGGTCGCGGTGTCCGACGGGGATGGCAAGGCTGTCGCCGACGCGGATCCGGCTCGCGTCGCGAAGTCCGTTCGCAGATGTGATGGCGCTGACGCTCGTGCCGTAGCGAGCAGCAAGCAGCGACACGGTCTCTCCCTGTCGGACGTCGTGCCGCTGCCAGCCGGCGCGCTCGTCCGGTGGCATTCTCTCCATTGCCGCGAGACACATCTGCCCCGTGCCTGGAGGCAGACGCAGCGTCGCCGCGGTCTTCCCGCTGCCCGGGGGAGGAGTGCACCACCGCCTCATGCCCGGGTTGAGGTCCTGGATCTCGCTGACCGCGACCCCGCACGCCCGCGCCACGGCCTCAAGGCCGTACGCATCACCCACTTCGATCGTGTCGTAGACCAGGGGCGCGGCGGCCGGTATGTCGTGAAAGCCGAACGTGGCAGGGTCGGACCCGATGATGACCGCCGCCATGAACTTCGGGACGAAGTCCTCCGTCTCCTTCGGGAGGTCCAGGCACCAGTAGTCGGGACACGACGGGTGCTTCTTCTGAGCGCGCAGCACGCGCCCCTCTCCGGCGTTGTAGCCCGCGAGCGCCAGCTCCCACGAGCCGAGGAGCTCGCGGAGGTCTCTCAGATACGCGCAGGCCGCCCGCGTCGCCTTCTCGGGGTCCCGCCGCTCGTCCACCCACCAGTCCACGCGGAGGCCGTACTGACGACCTCTGCACTCGATGAACTGCCACATCCCGGACGCGTGCGCTTTGGAATACGCCTTCGGATTGAGTCCGCTCTCGATCATGGCGAGATAGAAGAGCTCGGGGGGAAGCCCGTGCTCGGCGATGATCCGATCGATCATCGGACGGTACCTGCCCTCGCGCCCGAGCCACCGCTGCATCTCGTTGCGGCCGCGCCCCTGGAAGTAGCGCAGCCACTTGTCCACGCGGTCGTTGCGGACCACCGTGATGGGGTGGCGAGGCGCGCAGGCCTCCTGCGCTGTCGCGCCACCGGTCGCCACGGTGAGCGTGTCGGTCCGCGCGCGCTCCGCCGAGGGCGCGTACGCCCACTCGCCGCCCCTGCCCCCGAGGACGCGCACGAAGTAGCTGATCCTCTCGCGGAGCGCCTCGCGGCGTCCGTCGTCGCCGGGCGCATCCGAGGCGTCGAGCGCCTCTGCCGCGCGGCGGAGCGCCTCGCCGGCGTCCTGGTACCGGTCAAGGACATAGCACTCCAGGGCCACCCTGTAGTGCTCCTCTGCCGAGGCGATGGGATCGGCGCCCTCTACCACGGCTCCTGCCGTCCGCGGCCTGGTCGACGAGCAGCCCGTGACAAGGGCGAGAAGCGTGAGAAGAACTGCGAGAGCTTTCGCGTGCTTCATGGGGGCGGTAGGGTATCGAAGCCCGCCGGTGCCGTGCAAGGGAAAAAACAGCGCCCGCCTGAGGGGTTCCGGTTTGACGGATTCTTGACCATCGGATACAATTGGGCTAATCGTGAGACAGCGCGCGACCTCTGCCGGTCACGGGAACATGAAGAGGACCAGAGTCTCGACACAGGACTTCCTCGAACGGCTGCTCCCCGCCGCTTCCCTTGACGATGGGTGCCTCCGCCTCTGGAGAGCGGCGTGCCGCGCGGACGGTGACGCCGACGCGCTCGGAGCATCCGTGGCGCTCCTCGACCGTCTCTGCGATCTCGGGCGCATGCGACGGATCTCGAGAGCTGGTACCGGCGATGCCACCGAGCTCACCTACAGAGATCTCTCGACTCTGGACGTCGTCACGCTCATCGTTCCTGCGCGCCAGGCCGAGCCCGGCGCGGGACCGGCCACCCAACAGCCGCCGGGAACGACTCCGCAGGAGGCGACGCAGCCTGACCGGCGCCTTCTCGAGGCGGTCGCCGCCTCCAGCAGGCGCAACGACCTGGCGGGGGCTCTCGAGCATCTCGTGGAGCTGCTCCGTGGGGTCTACCTGTGCGAGCGCGTGTCGCTGAACATCTCGCGCGAGGTGGGCGTTGCCCACCCCGCGACGCTCGCCGAGCTGGACGACATCCTGAGAACGTCGGGCGGCGCGTCGATCGCGCCAGAGCGCGTCCGAAGGCAGGTCGAGGAGTCCGGTCAGGCGCTTCACGTTCCCGATCTCGGCGCCGACCCCGCGTTCGCGAAGCGACCGGGCGCGCGGGCCCGCGGGTCGGCCATTGTGGCGCCGCTCCGCGCGGAGGGGTACGTCTACGGCGTGCTCGAGGCGTGGCGAAGCGCGCCGCGCGCCTTCGAGCCGCGGACGGTGGCCGCCGCCGCGTTCATCGCCGAGTTCGCCGCCGGACTCATCAGGCGGCGCCTCGAGGTCGAGGAGATGGTCTTCATCGACCAGGTGACGCAGATCCACAACCGACGCTACTTCGAGGAGCAGCTCGAGCGCGAGATGGAGCGCTCCCGGCGGACGGGGAACGCGATGGCGCTTCTCATCGCCGACCTCGACGACTTCAAGCGCGTCAACGACACGCTCGGACACACGGCGGGGGACAGCGTGCTCCGGCAGGCCGCGAGGCTGCTGACCGAGAACGCGCGGCAGGTGGACATCGTCGCGCGATACGGGGGCGAGGAGTTCTCGGTGATCCTGCCCGACGTCACCGCCGAGTCCGCGCGGGCGGCTGCCGAGCGAATGCTGTGGACGATCGCTGAACATCGCTTCGCGACGGGAAGCGAGGCGACGCCGTGGTGGAACCTGACGGTCAGCGTCGGAGGCGCCCTCTTCCCGGTCGACGCGCAGACGAGGGCCGAACTCGTCGACAGGGCCGACAGGGTCGCGCTGTACGCCGCGAAGCGCGCGGGGAAGAACAGGGTGGTCTTCTGGAGCGACTCCGGGACTCGACAGCCCTGACGAGCGTCCCCTCGCTCTCCGAAGCCCTGGGGATCGAGCGGGGGCAGCTTGTCGCGTTCACGGGCGGCGGCGGCAAGACCACGGCCGCCCTCCGGCTCGCGCGCGAGCTTGTGGAACTCGGCTGGCGCGTTCTCGTCTCCACCACGACCAGGGTCGGCCCGTCCATGTCGGCCGAGCTGCCCGTCGTCTTCCTCGGCGCCGGCATCGTAGAGCGGATCGCGAGGTGCGTCGAGGCGCACCAGGTCGCGTTCCTCGCGGCCGGGCGCGCCGACGACGGCAAGTTCGAAGGCGTGTCGCCGACGGCGCTGGACGAGCTGGTCCGGGCGGGGCTCGCGGACGCGGTGCTCGTCGAGGCCGACGGGGCGCGGCAGAGGCCCTTCAAGGCGCCGGCCGCGCACGAGCCCGTGGTTCCCGCCTGCGCGTCCATCGTGAGCTTCATGATGGGGATCGACGCGCTCGGCCGGCCCGTGGAGGGCGCGTCGGTCCACAGGCCCGAGGTCGTGCTCGCCTACGGACAGACAACGGTGACCGCCGGTCTCATGGCCGCCGTCACCGCGTCGCCGAGCGGCGGACTCAAGGGCGTCCCGCCCGGGGCGGTCGCGCGCCCCATCATCAACAAGGCATTGGGGCCGCTCACCCGCGAGGCCGCGACCGTGGCCGCCGCCGTCCTCGCTCAGGGACACCCTTCCATCGATCGCGTGCTCGTGACGGACCTCCAAAGCGGCACCTTCGGCGTGCTCAGGCGACGAGGTTGACAGAGCGCGGTCCATCGTGGATGCTCTTGCCGCGTGCGGAACCGGGGCGCCGCCGGCGGCGCGCGGCGGCAGGCAGGAAGCAAGGAGGTGGACTTGGCTCGAGCGTACGTGAAGGTCAACGTGGCGGCCGGGAAGGAGCGTGACGTGAGAGACGCTCTTCTCAAGCGCCCGGGTGTGAGGTCGGCGGACATCACGAGCGGCGACCAGGACATCATCGCGCTCGTCGAGGCCGCGAGTTTCGACGCGCTGCTGGACATGACGCTGAACCAGCTCCGCACCATCGAGGGCGTCACCGGCACGGTCACCAACCTGATCATCGACCGCGATGAGGAGCGCGCGTGAGGCGGAGCGCCGCATGCGGGGCGGCCCGCCGCACAGCGCGCAGTGGAGCGTGACGCCATGGCAGTTGGGGAGATCAGCGTCGTGCCCGTCGGCGGTGGGAGCGCGAGCGTCAGCGCGCAGGTCGCGCGATGCCTCGACGTGCTGCGGGAGACCGGGCTCGCGCACGAGCTCACGCCGATGTGCACCGTCGTCGAGGGAGACACGAGGGCGATCCTGGACGCGGCGGCGCGGATGCACGAGAGCGCGTTCGGAGATGGGATCGTGCGCGTCCTGACGACGGTGAAGATCGACGAGCGCCGCGACAAGGAACTCACGATGCGGGGCAAGGTCGAGGCGGTGCGAAGAAGACAGCGGGACTAGGCGGCCGGAAGCAGCGGCCGCGCGGAGGAGCCGCGGGCCGATCCGCCGGGCTACTCGTCGAAGGAGAGAGCGGCGTCGGGAGAGGCGGGCCGCGGGCGCCCCGCCCAGAGCGTCACAAGAGCGGCCGCGAGGATCGCGCCGTCGGCCACGAAGATGATGAACGGCACGGTGAGGCAGAGCGTCGCCGAGAGGAACACCGGGATGATCACTCCGAGGAGCTTCGCGGTCGGGCTCACGTGTGGACTCCTTAGCAGTGGCGCTCTTGCTCCGTCCTCCTCGCCGGGATTCGTCCGGACTCGGTGACCAGGGACGATCTTCGAGTCCATGACTCAGAGTACCACAGTACAGTCATACTGTCAAGAATTCATATCGTCCCGGCGCACCGGAGGAGAGGACTCCTTGGAGCATGCGCGCGACGAAGGCGACGTTCGTCTTGAGCACAGGGCGCTCCTCGAGGCCGTGAGGACGCTCGCGTCCACGCTCGACGTCAACACGGTGCTCGAGCGCCTGCTCTATCTCACGCATCAGATGCTCGCCTTCGACTACTGCACGATCCTCCTCATCGCCGAGGACGGACGCAGGCTCGAGGTGGCCGCGCGCCACGGCTACACGGACAGCATCGTGAGCAGGACCGAGCTCATGGTCGGACGGGGCGTCACGGGACGGGTCGCGGAGACGGGCGAGGCGATCATCGTGCCGGACGTGAGCAAGGAGCTGCGCTACGTGGCCGGCCTCCAGGGCGCGAGGTCGGAGATGGTCGTTCCCCTGACGTTCGGCGGGCGCGTGCTCGGCGTGTTCGACGTGCAGAGTCCGGAGCTCAACGCCTTCACGGAGCGCGACAGGGAGTTCCTCGAGGTGCTTGCCGGCATCGCCGGCGTGGCCATCGTCAACGCCAGGGCGCACCTCGACGCCATCAAGCACCAGGAGGAGGTGTCCAGGCGCCGGGAGCTTGAGCACGAGCTCGATCTCGCCCGCGTCATCCAGGAGCGGCTCCTTCCGAGAGCCGACCCGGTGGCGCCGGGCTACGAGCTCGCGGGGATGAACCTCCCCAGCGAGACGATCAGCGGCGACTACTTCGACTACGTCGAGCTGCCGCACGGCCACCTCGGCATCGTCGTTGCGGACGTCTCGGGCAAGGGCGTTCCGGCGGCACTCCTGGCGGCGTCGCTCCAGGGAACGCTTCGGTCCCACATCGAGAACCTCTACTCGATCGCGACCATCATGGAGCGGGCGAACAACTCCCTCTGCCGGTCGACCACGGCCGAGAACTTCGCCACGCTGTTCTACGGTGTCCTCGACCCCGGCGGCGCCCTCACGTACGTCAACGCAGGGCACAACCCCCCGATCATCCTCAGAACGGACGGCTCATGCGAGCGGCTGACCGAAGGGGGGACCATCTTCGGCATGTTCACGGCCAGGAGATACCGCGAGGGCCGCGTGGACATGCATCCCGGCGACTACCTCATCGCGTTCACCGACGGCCTTCCCGACGCGGCGAGCGGCGAGGAGTTCTTCGGCGACGAGAGGATCATCGAGACCGCGCGGAGGACCCAGGGGTCGCCTGCCCGGCTCATGGCGTCCCTGCTCATCACCGAGGCCGACTCCTTCATCGGCCCCGGCGCGCCGGTGGACGACATGACGGTCGTCGTCGCGCGGCGCCTGGGCACACGCGAGGCTCCGTAGCATACCCGCCGCCCGGCCCGGCGCGCATGGCGCGCCGCGGCACGGATCCTGCTCGCTTGGCCGCGTCCCGAGACCGCCCCTGAGAGCGTCTGTCTGACCCCATCCGCCACGCCGCGGGCGCCGGCGGCGCTTGCCGCGCTTGCCGTCGCCTTCGGCATTCTCGTCGCCTCGGGCGCGGCCCGCGGACCCGTGCGAGCGCTCGCGCTCCGCGGGTTCGCAGTCGCGGCGCTGTGCGCTCCCGCCGTCGTCAACGCCGTTGACAGACGCGGCCGCCCGGGGCGGAGAGCGCCCGTGCTGATCGACGCGTGCCTCGTCGCGTCGCTGGCGGTCGCCGGCACGATCGCGTACGACGCGCACCACCGCCTCGCCGCCCGCGGCGACGCGCGCTTCCTGCCAAGGGACACGCCTCTCGCGCTCACTGCCAGGGTCGTGGAGACGCGGCCGTCCCCCGACGGCCCCGGTCGGGCCGTCGTCGCGCCGCTTCGCGCCTCGGTCGGGGACGGGGCGACGCTGGCCGTCTCCGGTCTTGTCTGGGTCTCGTGGCCGGACGCACACGCGCTTCCGCTTCGGGGCGATGTCGTCGAGCTGTCCGGAAGGCTCGGAACGCCTCGAGGGCGGCGGAACCCGGGGGACTTCGACTTCGCTTCGTACCTCAAGCACCGGCGCATCCTGAGCGTCATGCGTTGCGACGGCGCCCGGGTCGAGCGTCGGGCGGCAGGCCTGGGGCGCGCTCAAGGCTGGATCGTCGACGCGGTGCGCCGCCGGCTCCCCGCCGACTCCGCCGCGCTGATGGTGGGACTGCTGCTGGGGCGGACCGGCGAGCTTCCGGGCGACCTCATGGAGGCGTTCAGGCGGTCCGGAACGGTGCACATCCTGTCCGTGTCGGGGCTGCACGTGGGCTTCATCCTGCTCATGACCCATGCGCTCCTGCGTTCGGCCAGAGTGCCCCCGGCCGTCGCGCGTCTGCTGTCGGTCCCGTTCCTTCTGGCCTTCGCGGCGCTCATCGGTCCGCGGCCGTCCGTGCTTCGCGCGACCACCATGGCGTCCGTCGTCGTGGCATCGGGAGCGCTCGGGCGCGCGCGAAGCGCGCTCAACGCCGTGGGGGTCGCCGCGCTGGCCATCGTCGCGCTGGATCCGGGCAGCCTGATGGACACGGGGTTCCGGCTCTCCTACGGAGCCACGCTCGGCATCGTCCTCCTGTACGACCCGCTCGCGCGTCTCATCCCGTCGCCGAGGGTAGGGCCGGGGTCGCGCATGGCGTGGGCGGCCGACGCGCTCCGCCTGTCCACATCGGCCCAGCTCGCCGTCGCGCCCGTCCTGATCGCTACGACGGGCCAGTTCGCGGTGGCGGCCGCGCCGGCGAACCTGATCGTCGTGCCCCTCGCGGCGTTCTCGGTGGCGTGCGGCGTCGCCATGCTCGCCGCGGACGCTCTGCCCTGGCTGGCGTCGCTCTTCGCCGGAAGCGCGTGGGCGTCGCTGACGGCGCTCTCGTGGGCCGCCAGGCTCACGGGCGAGCGGGCGTGGTCCACCGCGCCCGTCGCCGCGCGGTTCGCGCCGGCCGCTCTGCTCGGCGTGGTCGCCCTCGGCCTTCTGCTTCGCGGGCGGCGGCCGCGCGTCGCCGGCCTGGCCGTCGCCGCCGTCGCCACCTCGCTGGCGTTCGCCCTTGCAACGAGGGGACCCGGGCGCGATCGCGCGCGCATCGTGTTCTTCGACGTCGGCCAGGGCGACGCCGCGCTGATCGAGCTTCCCGGCAGGCGCTACGTTCTCGTCGATGCGGGGCCCGCCGCGCCGTGGATGCGCTACGACGCGGGGAGCGCGGTCATCAGGCCGTATCTGCAGAGGGAGGCGGTGACCACGCTCGAGGCGCTCGTGCTCACGCACGGCCACGACGATCACACCGGGGGCGCGCCGGCGGTGCTGGCCGGCGTCCGCATCAGACGGCTGGTCCTTCCGGAGGGATGGGAGAGAAGCGCGCCGCTCGCGCGGGCCGCCGCGCGGGCGCGCGCGGCCGGCGCGCGGATCGTCTCGGTCGCCCGGGGCGACTCACTCCGCCTTCCGGGCGTGGACTCGCTGTTCGTCCTCGGGCCCCCGCGGGAGGCGGCAGCGCGGGGCCAGGACGAGAACGACGCCTCCGTGGTCCTGCTGCTGCGCGTCGGCCGAGCACGCGCCCTGCTCACGGGCGACGCCGGACGGCGCGTCGAGGAGCTCTCGTTGGCGCGCGGCGATCCCCTCGCCGCCGACGTGCTCAAGGTCGCGCACCACGGGTCGGCCACCTCGTCGAGCGGACCGTATCTCGACCGGGCCGCGCCGGGGATCGCCGTGGTCTCGGTGGGAGAGAGAAACCGGTTCGGCCATCCGGACGCCGGGGTGCTCGGGCGCCTGAGAGCGTGCGGGGCCGCCGCGCTCAGGACGGACCTGGAGGGGGCGGTTCTCGTCTGGCTCCGGGGTGATTCCCTGAGGGCGGAGGGGGTGGCAAGCGGCAGGAGGGTCGCCGCGGCGTTCCGCGATGTCCGCACAGCGTCGCGCGACACGATGTCGCGCGACTCGCGGAAGCCCCGCGATGCCCGCGCGACCGCTCAGGGCACGCGCGACCGCCTGGGACCGACGACCACGAGCGAGTAGTCTCCCGGATCGACCACGCGCCTCGCGGCGTCGAACACCTGCGACCGAGTGACCGCGCCGACGAGAGTGGGATAGGCGTCCTCGTAGTCGAGCCCGAGCCCGTAGCGCTCGATGCCGACGAGGCGCGAGGCGCGGGACTCGTTGGTCTCGCGGTCCAGCGCGTGACGCCCACGGAGGTACGCCACCGCCGCGGCGACCTCGTCCTCCGACGGCGGGGAGCTCCGGATGCGGCGCATCTCGTCCACGATCGCGTCCACGGCTCCGCGCGCGCGCTCCGGCGAGACCGCGGTGTAGGCCCAGAACACGCCCGGATCGCGGCCGGCCGTGCTCACCGTGTCGCTCTCGATGATGTAGGCGAGCCCCTCGACCTCGCGGAGCCGCGTGGCGAGCCTCGATGCGAGACCCGGGCTGTCGCCGAGGATCACGTCCATCACGGCCACGGCGTGGAAGTCGGGGTCGTCGCGGGCGATGCCCAGGCTGCCCAGGCTCAGGTGCGCCTGCTCCCTGTCCATGCGGACGAACCGCCTGGCGGGCTTCAGCCTGCGCGGCCGCGGCCCGTCGCAGGTCTCGATCCGGCCGTCGCCCGTCCACCCTCCGAACGCCTCGGCCGCGGCATCGAGGGCCGCGCCCGCGTCGAAGTCCCCCGACAGGCCGAGGACGGCGCGGCCCGGCGCGAACCAGGCGCCGTGGAAGGCGCGCGCGTCCGCGACCGAGAGGTCGCGCAGCGTCGCGGGCCGCCCCTCGATCGGCCGCGCGCGCGGGTGGTCCCCGTACACCGACGCGAAGAACTCGCGCCGGCAAACGCAGTAGGGGTCGTCGTCGTCCTCGACCACGGCGGTGAGCTCTCTGCGCCGCACGTCCTCGAACATCCTCCGGTCGAGCGTCGGCCGGGCCGCGGCTCCCGCCATCACGTCCAGGACGTCGCGCAGATGCTCCGACAGACCGACGGCCGACAGCGTCGTCGTCTCGTGCGCGCACGAGGCCTCGAGCGACGCCCCGAGCGCGTCGAGCCGCACGGCCATCGCGTCCCCGGCGAGGTCCTCGGACCCCTCGAGAAGGAGGCTCGAGGTCAGTGAGGCAAGACCCCACTTCCCTTCGGGGTCGCGGCACGACCCGGCCTCGACCGCCAGCACGGCGGCGAAGATCGGAATGGAGCGCGACTCGACGGCCAGCGCCGTGAGCCCGTTCGGGAGCGCGGCCCTGGCTATCCGTGACGCAGCCACACGGAGGTCCTCGATTCGGCGTTGAGATACCGTTCCATCGCGGCGAGCACGTCGGCCGCGCGGCACCGCTCGATGGAGCGCTCGAACTCGACCCCGAGCTCCCAGCCGCCGAGGCACTCCCAGAAGCCGAGCGCGCCGGCCAGCCCGAGGCACGTCTCCAGCGACACCATGAGGTCCACGCGGACGAGGTTCGCCGCCTTCGCGAGCTCGCCCTCGGGGATCCCCGTGCGCAGCATCGCGTCCAGTTCGCGCAGCATCGCGTCCTCCGCGCGCCGGAGGTCCACGCCGCGGTGGAGCGTCGCCGAGATCGTGAGCAGCCCCGGGTCCCTGCTCAGGATCCGGGCGGCCGACACGTCGGCGGCGACACCGCTCCCGGCGACGAGCGCGCGCCATAGCCGCGAGCTCCGTCCCGTCGCCAGAAGGGCGGGCAGGAGCTCCGCGGCGCCGGAGTCCTCGGCCGCCGCGGGCGGGCAGCGGTAGGCGAGGACGATCTCCTTCGTCCTGACGCTCGTCCTCACGACGGCGCGCCGGGGCCCGCGCTGCGGGGGCTCCGGCGCGACCGCCGTCGTCGCCGGCCGCGACGACGGCAGCGACCCGAACGCGCGCTCGGCTTCGTCCACGACGCGCGCCGGGTCCACGTCTCCGGCGACCACGAGCACGGCGTTCGCCGGCGTGTAGTGCGTCCTGTAGAACCCGGCGACGTCCTCGAGCGTCAGCGACTCGATGTCCTGTCGCCGGCCGATCACGGGGTTCCTGTAGGGGTGCGTGTCGTACACGAGCTCGGAGACGGTCTCGTCGAGCGCGGACTCCGGGTCGTCGTCGAGCATCTTCCGCTCCTCGACCGCCACGCGGCGCTCCATCTCGAGCGACTCGCGGTCGAGGACGCAGCCGGCCATGCGGTCGGCCTCGATGGCCAGCACGTCCCGCCAGTGCCCGTCGGGCAGCACGAAGTAGTAGGCCGTGGTGTCCGGCGTCGTGACGGCGTTGTTCATGCCGCCCAGGCGCCCTGTGACGGCATCCACGGCCCCGGCGGGGAACGCCGCCGTGCCGCGGAACATCATGTGCTCGACCAGGTGAGCGAGCCCCGTCTTCCCGGGAGGCTCGTCGCGCGAACCGCACCGGTAGAGAAGCAGCACGGCCGCGAGCGGAGAACTCCGCTCGACCGCGGCAAGGACGACGAGGCCGTTCGACAGAACGGCCCTCACGGGGGCGATGCCGTTCACGCTCCTGTCCTCTGCTGGCCTTCGGTCCCCGGATGGCTCGGCGCAGCCCCTCCGCACCACCCCTTGCCCTTGACTCTGCGGCACCGACAAACTTATGCTCCGCGGGCCGACCAGTCAAGCCGGCTCTGCGGCGCGGTCCCGGGGACGACGCATGCTTGCCTCCGACCTCCACGTGCACCTCGACGGCTCCCTCAGGGCGTCCACGCTCGTCGAGCTGGCCCGAGCCCAGGGCGCCTGGCCGAACGGGGCGCGAGGCGACGAGTACGCGGCGCGTCTGCGCTTCCGGGACGGCATGTCGCTCCGCGGATGTCTCGAACGATTCGAGGCGACGGTCGCCCTTCTCCAGTCCGCGGGCGCGCTCGGGCGCGCGGCTCGGGAACTTGTCGAGGACTCGCACCTCGACGGGGCGCGCCACATCGAGGTGCGGGTCTGCCCGCCGCTGCACACGAGGGGCGGGCTCTCCGCCGATCAGGTGGTCGGAAGCGTGCTCTCGGGTTTCGAGAGCGGCGCGGCGGGCGTCGCCGCGGCCTCGCCGGGCGACAGCGTGTCGGCGCGCATCGTCGTGACGGTCCTCGAGGGGATGGGCGCCGACGAGGCCGAGGCGCTCGCCGCCCTCGCGGCCCGGCACGCGGGCGGCGTCGTGGGGCTGGACCTTGCCGGCGACGAGTCGCTCTTCGACGCGGCGCGCTACCGTCGCGCGTTCGCGAGGGCGCGGGACGCGGGGCTCGGGCTTGCCGCGCACGCGGGCGAGGGACGCGACGCCTCGCACGTCAGGGTCGCGGTGATGGAGCTCGGCGTGCTGCGGATCGGTCACGGCACGGCGGCTTCGCGCGACCCGGAGGTCCTCTCGCTTCTCGCCGAGCGCGGCGTGACCGTCGAGGCGTGCCTGTCGAGCAACGTCCACACGGGCGCGGTCGCGACGATCGAGGACCATCCGCTCAGGACGTTTCTCCGAAGCGGCGTGCGCGTCGCCCTCGCCACGGACAACCGCTTCTTCTCGTCGACGACGCTGAGCCGCGAGTACGACCTCGCGAGGGAGCGCCTCGGCCTTACGGAAGCCCACGTGGCATCGCTCGTCGGAGACAGCGCGAGGGCGGCGTTCCTGCCGGACGAGGAGAGGCGTGGGCTTGAGCGTCTGTACCTGTCGAGCATCGGGAGAGATGCGCCGTGAACAGACTCAGAGTGGGAGTCCTCGCCTCAGGCAGAGGATCGAACCTCCAGGCGATCCTGGACAGCGCGCGGCGCGGGGACATCGACGTCGAGGTCGTCGTCGTGGTGAGCGACGTCGCGGACGCCGTGGCGCTCGAGCGCGCCAGAGCGGCCGGCGTGCCGGCGCTCCACGTTCCGCCGGGGCGCTTCAGGACGAAGCTCACGCCCGAGGCCGAGGAGGAGTACGCGAGCACCCTCGGGCGCCACGGCGCGGAGGTCGTCGCGCTCGCGGGGTTCATGCGGATCCTCCATTCGGGCTTCCTGGACCGGTTCCCCGGACGCGTGGTGAACATCCACCCGTCGCTTCTGCCTGCCTTCCCGGGCCTGAACGCCCAGAGGCAGGCGCTCGAGTACGGCGTCCGCTGGTCGGGGGCGACCGTGCACTTCGTGGACGCGGGCGTGGATGCCGGGCCGGTGATCCTGCAGGCGGCGGTGCCGGTGCTGCCCGAGGACTCGGCTGAGTCGCTGGCCGAGCGCATCCTCCGGGAGGAGCACCGGATCTACCCCGAGGCGCTCCAGCTCATCGCCGAACGCCGGCTCGCGGTCGAAGGCAGGCGCGTGAGGATCCTGCCCCGCGGCGGGGGGAGCGCCCCGTGAGGACGCTCGCCCTGGCGTTCGTCGCCGTCGTCATCGCGGGTCTGCCGCCGCGCGCGGACGCGGGCCGCGACTCGTCCGTGCTCATCCACCCGCCCTTCCGCCACTCCCTCGGCTTCCGCAAGGTGACGCCGTTGCACGTGTTCCTCTATCTCGGTGCGCGCACCCGCTTCGACGAGCCGGGCGCCATCGCCGCCGTGAAGCTGCGGTCGGAGGACGACCCCCGCACGGCGCGCGACGACGACGAGCTCACCGTGTTCGGCCTCAACGCCGGGCGCTGTCAGGTGCTCTACAACACGTCGCTGACGAGCGCAGACCTCTACGGTGCGTGCGGGGCGGGCGAGGGGCAGTTCCGCGGGCCCTCGGGAATCGCCGCCGACGAGGAGGGGAACGTCTTCGTCGCGGACCCCGGCAACGACCGCATCGTCCGTCTCGCGTACCGCGACCGCCGGCTGCGGTTCGTTCGGAACCTGAGCGGGACCGGGCCCGGCGAGGGCCGGTTCTCGCGGCCGTCCGGCGTCGCGGTCGGGGCCTCGGGCACGCTGTACGTCGCGGACACCGGAAACGACCGCATCGTCCTCACGACGCCCGCCGGAGCGTTCGTGGGATCGTTCTCCGGCGACGCCGCGGCCGGGGTGACGCTCGACGGGCCGTCCGCCGTCGCCGTCGTCGAGGCGGCCGACGAGTGGACGGCGCTCGCGCGTGACGCGATCGTCGCGGTGGACCGCGGCGGCACGCGCATCCTGTCCTTCGCGCGCGACGGCCGCCTCATCGCGACAGCGCGCTCGGAGGCGCTGCCCTTCCCGAACGCTCGCTTCCACCAGGTCGCCATCGACTTCTACGGCAGCGTGTACGCCACCGACACCGGTCGCTCGCAGATCCACAAGCTCGACGCCGCGCTCACGTACGTCGCCTCGCACGGAGGGCGCGAAGGCGGCCGGAGCGAGCTGGACGAGCCCCGCGGCATCACGATCTGGCGGCGGTTCGGGCAGGTGTTCGTCACGGAGCGGACCGGCGCGCAGTACTTCTGGATCGGCACGGAGGTGCGCGACCTTGAGGCGCGCGTCGTGCGCCCGCCCGGCGGACCGGCCGAGATCGAGCTTTCGTACACGCTGGTCGAGACGTCGCGCGTCACCGTCGAGCTCCTCGGACCGCGGGGCGAGGTCGTCCGCACGCTTCTCGGCCGGCGGAGGAGACCCATCGGCAGGAACGCCGAACGCCTCGAGGCCCCCGGGGTGGCAGCGGGCCGCTACACGCTCCGCGTCATGGCGGCACCCACGTACTCCGCGGGAAGCCACTTCCAAGATACCGCAGAGACAGCCATACAGCTCTAGCCGGGCGGGAAGGGCCAAGGGAGAGCCACAAAACGGCGCCTTGCGGCCTTCGCCGGGCTCTGCTAGGTTGTCAGGTCAGCTTGCCCAGGGAGAACCGCGCCCGGGGCGTCAGTGCGCCGAGGTGGACGATGTTCGACAACCTCCTCAAGCAGCTCTTCGGCTCGCGTGTCGACCGCGAGATGCGCAGGCTCGGCCCGGACGTCGACCGGATCAACGGGATCTGGGAGTCCTATCGGGGGCTGTCGGACGAGGCCCTCGCGGCGAAGACGACCGAGTTCCGGGAGCGCCTCGCGGCGGGCGAGACCCCGGACGATCTCATGCACGAGGCCTTCGCGGCGGCGAAGGAGGCCTGCAGCAGGCTCATGGGCAAGACCTGGGACGTTGTGGGGCTCCCCACCACCTGGGAGATGGTGCCCTTCGACGTCCAGCTCATGGGCGCCATCGTGCTCCACCGCGGCGGCATCGCCGAGATGGCCACCGGCGAGGGGAAGACGCTCGTCGCCACGATGCCCCTCTACCTGAACGCGCTGTCAGGAAAGGGCGCCCACCTCGTCACCGTCAACGACTACCTCGCCAGGCGCGACGCCGAGTGGATGGGGAAGGTCTACGAGACGCTCGGTCTCTCGGTAGGCTGCATCCAGACCCTCATGACGCCCGAGGAGCGGCGCGTGCAGTACGCCGCCGACATCACCTACGGCACGAACAACGAGTTCGGCTTCGACTACCTGCGCGACAACATGGCCGTGCGGCTCGAGGACCGGGTGCAGCGCGGCCACAACTACGCCATCGTGGACGAGGTGGACAGCGTCCTCATTGACGAGGCGCGGACGCCCCTCATCATCTCCGGGGTCGTCGAGCAGTCCACGCACATGTTCGACCGGCTCAAGCCGCCCGTCGAGCGGCTGGTGCGCAGGCAGGCGCAGGTCGTGAACTCGATCCTCGACGAGGCCGAGAAGCTCACGGCCGACCCCGGCACGCGACGCGAGGGGCTTGTCAAGCTCGTGCAGGCGTCGCGCGGCGCGCCGAAGCACCGGCGGCTCATGCGGCTCTACGAGGACCCCTCGCTCAAGACCGAGGTCCAGCGCGTCGAGACCGAGCTCATGCGGGACAAGCTCCTCACCGAGCTCGACGAGGACCTCCTCTTCGCGATGGACGAGCGCGGCCGCAACGCGTCCCTCACGGAGAAGGGCCGCGACCTGCTCTCGCCCGAGGAGCGGAACCTGCTCGTCCTGCCCGACCTCTCGGAGCAGCTCGCGGCGGTGGACGCGGACGGCGGCCTGAGCGACGCCGAGAAGGCGCAGCGCAAGAACGAGCTGCACATGGCGTACGCGCAGACGGGGGAGCGCATCCACAACGTGCAGGCGCTCCTCAAGGCGTACTCGCTGTTCGAGAAGAACGTGGACTACGTCGTGCAGGACGGGAAGGTCCTCATCGTCGACGAGTTCACCGGGCGGCTCATGCCGGGGCGGCGCTGGTCCGACGGGCTCCACCAGGCGGTCGAGGCCAAGGAGGGGGTCGAGATCGAGCGCGAGACGCAGACGCTCGCGACGATCACGCTCCAGAACTACTTCCGCATGTACGGCAGGCTCGCGGGGATGACCGGCACCGCCGAGACCGAGGAGGAGGAGTTCGGGAAGATCTACACCCTCTCGGTCCACGTGGTGCCGACCAACGAGCCCGTCCGGCGCGTGGACTACGACGACCGCATCTACAGGACGCGGCGCGAGAAGTTCGCGGCGGTCCTCGACGAGATCGCGAGGCTCCACGAGCGGAAGCAGCCGGTGCTCGTGGGCACGGTGACCGTCGAGGTCTCCGAGGTCATCTCGCGCATGCTCAAGGCGCGGCGGATCGAGCACAGCGTCCTGAACGCGCGGCACCACCAGCGTGAGGCCGAGATCGTCGCCGCGGCGGGCCGCGCCGGCGCCGTGACGATCGCGACGAACATGGCGGGCCGAGGCACCGACATCAAGCTCGGCCCGGGCGTCCTCAGGTGCGAGAAGTGCTGCGTCAAGTGCGTCGAGAGGGACTGCGCGCGGTGCGACAAGGACCACGACATGACCGACGAGTGCCTCGCCGACATGCCGTGCGGCCTCAGGATCGTCGGCACGGAGCGGCACGAGTCGAGGCGCATCGACCGGCAGCTCAGGGGCCGCAGCGGGCGCCAGGGCGACCCGGGGTCCTCGCAGTTCTTCATCGCGCTCGAGGACGACCTCATGCGCATCTTCGGGTCCGAGCGCATCGCCCGTGTCATGACGACGCTCGGCGTGAGGGAGGGCGACGTCATCGAGCACCCGCTCGTGACGAAGGCGATCGAGCGCGCGCAGAAGCGGGTCGAGCTCCACAACTTCGACATCCGCAAGCACCTGCTCGAGTACGACGACGTCATGAACCAGCAGCGGACCGTGATCTACGCCCAGCGCCTCAACACGCTCGAGGGCGGCGACCTGTCTGGCGAGGTGGCGGAGATCTGCCGCGACATCGTCGAGCGGAAGGTGCGCGCGCGCACGGACGGGCGCGAGCTGCCCGAGCAGTGGGACCTCGAGGGGCTCAGGGACGACCTGCGCCGCGTCTTTCTCGTCGACATCGACTTCAGGGACGCCGACGCCTCGGCGCTGCGGAGCGAGGCGCTCGTCGGGCACCTGCAGGACATCGTCGCGACGGCGTACGCGCGGCGCGAGGCCGATCTCACTCCCGAGATCATGCGCCGCCTCGAGCGCATCGTGTTCCTGCAGGTCATCGACCGGCACTGGCGCGACCACCTCTACGAGCTCGACCGGCTCAAGGAAGGCATCGGCCTTCGGGCGTACGGCCAGAAGGACCCGCTCCTCGAGTACAAGTCCGAGGCGTTCAGCATGTTCATGGACCTCGTCGAGTCCATCCAGGAGGACGCGGTCCAGCTCATCTTCCGCGCGCAGGTAGCACCCGTGGCCGAGGCGCAGCAGCGCGTGACGGGCGCACAGGCGCACCACCCGGACGCCCGCCGCGCGGCCGCGCCGCCGGCCGGCCAGCGGCCCTCGACGACGCCGCTGCCCGAGTTCGCGCCCGGCGTCCCGTCGGGCGGTCGCCCCGCGCAGCGCGACTTCGGCGCGCCGCCGCCGCGCCGCGCGCGCTCCGAGGAGGGCGCCGAGGACGAGGGGCCGAGGCCGGAGCCGGTCAGGAGAGCCGAGAGGGTGGGGCGCAACGATCCGTGCCCCTGCGGAAGCGGGAGGAAGTACAAGAAGTGCTGCGGCCGCGACCAGTAGCGCGGCGGCCATCGGAGCCGTCATGAGCAAGGCGCTCGTCATCGTCGAGTCCAAGGCGAAGGCGAAGACCATCAACAAGTTCCTGGGGCGGACGTACACCGTCAAGGCGTCCATCGGGCACGTGCGCGACCTGCCCAAGAAGGAGCTCGGGATCGACGTGGAGAACGGCTTCGCGCCGACCTACGTCACGATCCGCGGCAAGGGGAACGTTCTCAAGGAGCTGAAGGACGCCGCCGCGAAGTCGGACATGGTCTACCTGGCCTCCGACTTCGACCGCGAGGGCGAGGCCATCGCGTGGCACATCGTCCAGCAGCTTCGGCTCCCCGCGAAGAAGGTCCGGCGCGTCGTCTTCAACGAGATCACGAAGCGGGCGATCCTCGAGGCGATGGAGCGTCCCGGCGACATCGACATGCACAAGGTGGACGCCCAGCAGGCGCGGAGGGTCATGGACCGGCTCGTCGGATACAAGGTGAGCCCGGTCCTGTGGCGGACGATCTACCGCGGCCTGTCGGCGGGCAGGGTGCAGACCGTCGCCCTCAGACTCATCTGCGAGCGCGAAGAGGAGATCAAGCGGTTCGTCCCGAAGGAGTTCTGGACGATCGACGCCGTCTTCTGGACGGCGTCGGGGGCCGAGGTCGAGGCCCGGCTCGAGCGCATCGACGGAGCGAAGCCGAAGCTCGGCAACGGCCTCGACGCGGAGCGCGTCGCCGCGCGCGCGAGGAGCGCCGCCTTCACGGTCTCGAAGGTCGACCGGCGCGAGCGCCGCGTGAGCTCGCTCCCGCCGTTCATCACGAGCACGCTGCAGCGCGACGCGGCGAACCGGCTCCGCTTCTCGTCGAAGCGGACGATGGCGATCGCGCAGTCGCTCTACGAGGGGCTCCCGATCGGCGGCGAGACGACGGGACTCATCACGTACATGCGCACGGACTCGACGCGCGTCGCCGAGGAGGCGATCGCCGAGGCGCGCGCCCACGTCGAGGCGACGCTCGGGAAGGACCACCTCCCGGCCGAGCCCAGGAGGTACCGCGCCGGGAAGGGCGCGCAGGACGCGCACGAGGCCATCCGTCCGACGTCCGTCGCGCGCACGCCGGACTCGCTGCGCGGCGACCTGAGCCCCGAGCAGCTCAGGCTGTACGAGCTCATCTGGAGACGGTTCGTCGCCTCGCAGATGTCGCCGGCGGTCTACGAGAACACGACCGTGTCGATCGAGGGCGACGGCCTGCTCTTCCAGGCCTCCGGCTCGGTGCCGCGTCACGCGGGCTGGACGGCGGTGTACCCGGCCGTGTGGAAGGACGTCAAGGAGCTCCCCGCGCTGAGCGAGGGCGAACGCGCGACGCTCGAGTCCGCGGCGGCAAACCAGCGCTTCACGAAGCCGCCCGCGCGCTACTCGGAGGCCACGCTCATCAAGGAGCTCGAGGCGAAGGGGATCGGCCGGCCGAGCACGTACGCGACGATCGTCGACACGCTCAAGAAGCGCCAGTACGTGAACCTCGAGAAGCGGCTCTTCATGCCGACCGCGCTGGGCTGCACGGTGTGGAATCTCCTGGGCCACGGGTTCCCGGACATCTTCGACGTGCAGTTCACCGCCCGCATGGAGGGCGAGCTGGACCGCGTCGAGGCCGGCGAGGACGGGTGGGTCTCGGTCGTCCGCGACTTCTACGACCCCTTCAGCTCGCGGCTGACCGAGGTCGAGGGAAGGATCGACGAGCTCAAGCGGTCGCTCATCACCGAGACCGACAGGCGCTGCGAGAAGTGCGGCGCGCCGATGGTCGAACGCTGGGGACGCAACGGCCGGTTCCTCGCCTGCTCAAGCTACCCGAAGTGCAAGTTCACCATGCCGCTCGACGGCAAGGAGCGGCGCCAGTACGACGTCCGGTGCGACCGCTGCGGCGCCCCGATGCAGGCCAAGCACGGGCGCTTCGGCGAGTTCCTCGGCTGCACGAAGTACCCCGAGTGCAAGGGCACCGCGCCGCTCCCGACCGGCGTCGCGTGCCCGAAGCAGGGGTGCGAGGGCGTGCTGGTCGCGAGGCGGACGAAGCGCGGCAAGACCTTCTACGGGTGCAGCGCGTATCCGAAGTGCGACTTCGCGGTCTGGGACAAGCCCGTCCCGGTGAGCTGCCCGTCGTGCCAGGCGGGCTTCATGGTGAAGCGGAAGGCGAAGGACGGCGGAAGCGAGCTCGTCTGCCTCGAGTGCGGCGAGCGGACGACCGGAGAGACCGAGG
Source organism: Candidatus Effluviviaceae Genus I sp. (assembly GCA_016867725.1). Classification (NCBI taxonomy): domain Bacteria; phylum Candidatus Effluviviacota; family Candidatus Effluviviaceae; species Candidatus Effluviviaceae Genus I sp. The sequence continues at coordinate 16,038 of VGIX01000009.1, read as the reverse complement.
CGCCCGGTGACGAGGAAGCCTAGGACGATCGCGAAGCTCGCCGAGGCGTTCGCCGCCGAGCTCGAGACGCGCAACCTCTCGCCCCACACGCTCTCCGCCTACCGGAGGGACCTCGAGCAGTTCCGGCGGTTCCTCGTGGACCTCGCGCGCGACGAGGAGCCGACGGTCGCGCACCTGACGCCCCGGGCGACGCGGAGGTTCGTCGCCTCGCTCGCCGCGTCGCGCTTCGCGCGGAGGTCGGTGCGGCGCAAGCTGGCCGCGCTCAAGTCCTTCGCGAGGTACCTCGCCTCCGAGGGCGTCATCGAGACGAACCCGACCGTCGGCCTCGCGGGGCCGAAGCTGGAGAGAAGGCTCCCGGTCTTCCTGTCGGCGGGCGAGACCGAGCGGCTCTTCGGCGCCGCGCCCGGGAACGCCCCCGCGGCGCTTCGCGACCGGGCGATCCTCGAGCTCTTCTACAGCACCGGCGTCCGGCTGTCCGAGCTCACGGCCCTCAGGATCGGCGACCTCGACTTCGCGGGGCGGACGGTGCGCGTGATGGGCAAGGGGCGCCGCGAGCGCATCGTCCCGTTCGGCCGCGCCGCGGCCGACGCCGTCAGGCGTCACCTCGCCGCGTCCGGGCGCTCGTCGCGCGGGGACGCGGTGTTCGCGGGACCGTCGGGGGCGCGCCTCTGCGGGCGGACGGTGCAGAGGATCGTCGCCAGAGAGCTTGCGAGGGTCTCCGAGGCGAGGCGGGTGAGCCCCCACGTGCTCAGGCACACGTTCGCCACGCACATGCTGAACGCGGGCGCCGACCTGCGCGCCGTGCAGGAGCTCCTGGGACACGCCAGCCTCTCGAGCACGCAGATCTACACGCACGTGACGACGGAGCGCCTGAAGGAAGTGTACCGGCGGGCGCACCCGCGGGCCTGATGAACCGGAGGGAAGCGTGACGGATTTCGTGTCGTTCGCCGACCTTGACCGCGCCGGGATGCTCGCGCTGCTCGACCTCGCCGCGGAGCTCAAGAGGAAGAGGGGGCCGAGCCAGGAGCTTCGGGGAAGGACGGTGGCGCTCGTCTTCCACAAGCCGTCGCTCAGGACGCGCGTGAGCTTCGAGATCGGCGTGTATGAACTCGGCGGCCACCCCATGTACGTGACCGACGCCGAGATCAAGATGGGGCAGCGCGAGTCCATCTACGACGTCGGGAAGGTCATGTCGCGCTACGTGCACGGGATCATGATCAGGACGTTCGCGCACTCGAACTGCGTCGAGCTCGCGGAGGCCGCGGACGTGCCGGTGATCAACGGCCTCACGGACCTGCTGCATCCCTGCCAGATCATGGGCGACCTCCTGACGTGCCGCGAGCGAGGCAAGGACCTCTCGACGATGGTCGTGGCGTTCGTCGGCGACGGCAACAACGTGGCCAACTCGTGGGTGGAGGCCTCGGGCGTGCTCGGCTTCGAGCTGCGCATCGCGGGGCCGTCCGGGTACGAGCCCGACGCCGGCGTGCTCGCCGCCGCGAGGAAGCGCGGCGGGAACGTGAAGGCGCTGAGCGATCCGGCTGCGGCCGTGGCGGGCGCCGACGTCGTGTACACCGACGTCTGGACGAGCATGGGGCAGGAGGCCGAGAAGAAGGAGCGCGACGCGCACTTCCGCCCGTACCAGGTCAACGCGGGGCTCCTCGCGCGCGCGAAGCGCGACGCCATCGTGCTCCACTGCCTGCCGGCGCACCGCGGCGAGGAGATCACCGACGAGGTCATCGACGGGCCGCAGTCCGCGGTCTTCGACGAGGCGGAGAACAGGCTGCATGCTCAGAAGGCCATCATGGTCGAGCTCATGGGTCGGTAGCGCGGCGGCCTGCGCCGGGGCGATCGCGCTGGCCGCCGCCGCGGTGCTTGCCGCGGGGTGCGCCCGGCCAGGGCTGCCCGGCGGCGGGCCCCCGGACGAGACGCCGCCGCATGTGGTCCGCACGGCGCCCGCCGACGGCGCGACGCTCGTGCCGCCGGCGACGCCCATCGAGGTCGAGTTCAGCGAGGAGATGAACAGGACGACCGTCGAACGGGCCCTAGCAGTGTTCCCGCCGACGGCGCTGGGGCGGATGCGCTGGCGGGGCCCGGCGCTGTTGGCGACCCCGGCAGCGGAACTCCCGGACTCGACCACGTTCGTGGTGACCGTGGGTGCGGGCGCGCAGGACGACCACGGCGTGCCGATGGCCGCCGCGGCGTCCTTCGCGTTCTCCACAGGGCCGGTCGTGGACGACTGCGTCGTGGCGGGCGACGTCGGGAAGGACGGCGCCCCTGTCGCGGGAGCCACCGTGTGGTTGCTGGCGGCGCCGGCGGCGGCCGACTCGACGGGGCGTCTCGCGCCCAGCGGGCGCGCGGCGCTGTCGGGCGCCGACGGCGGCTTCCGGTTCGCCCGCGTGCGCGCGTCGCGGGCGCCCTACTCGCTCGTCGCGTTCCTCGACGCCGACCGCGACGGCCGATACGACCCGTCGCGGGAGACCGGGGCGGCCGTCGACGGGGCCGCGCTCGTGGCGGCTCCGGGGGACTCCGCGGTCGGCATCAGCATCGCGCTCGGGCCGCCCCGCGCGGGAGAGGGAGGCGCGCAGTGAGGCTCTCGTTCGCGAAGATGACGGGGGCGGGCAACGACTTCGTCGTCATCGACGACCGGACGAACACGCTCGGCGACGACGCAAGGGAGCTTGCCAGGGAGCTGTGCCGGCGGCGCGTGTCGGTGGGCGCCGACGGCCTCCTGCTCCTCGTGCCCAGCACGAGGTGCGACTTCCGCATGCGGTACTTCAACGCCGACGGCAGCGAGGCGGACATGTGCGGCAACGGCGCGCGCTGCATCGCGCGGTTCGCGCACGACCTCGGGATCGTCGGCGACGAGATGGAGTTCGAGAGCCGCTCCGGCGTGCACCGGGCCGTGATCGCCGGCGATCTCGTCCGGCTCTCGATGACCGAGCCCCGCGCCATGCTCCTCGACCAGCGCCTGAGGCTGCGGGCGGAGAAGCTCACCGTCCACAGGGTGAACACGGGCGTCCCGCACGCCGTGATCGAGGTCGAGGACCTCGAGGCGGTCCCGGTCGTCGAGACGGGGCACGCCGTGAGGCACCACGACGCGTTCCTGCCGGACGGGACCAACGCGGACTTCGTGACGGTCCTCGACGGGAGCGCCATCGCGCTGCGCACCTACGAGCGTGGAGTGGAAGACGAGACCCTCGCCTGCGGCACCGGCGCCGTGGCCGCGGCGGTCGTGATGGCCGCCCTCGGCCGCGTGAGGCCGCCGGTGACCGTGAGGACGCGCGGCGGCCCGCTCGTCGTCGGCTTCTACATGAGCGACCTGGGATTCTGCGACGTCACGCTCACGGGCGACGCCGTCATCGTGTACCGCGGCGAGATCGAGCGCTCCGAGGGCTGACCGGGAGGCGTGCCATGTTCAGCGGATGCTTGACGGCGCTCGTCACACCGATGAAGGACGGTGAGCTCGACGAGCGGTCCCTGAGGAAGCTCCTGCGGGCGCAGCGCGCCGCCGGCGTGTCGGGCGTGGTGCCGACCGGATGCACCGGCGAGGCGGCCACGCTCACCGCGGACGAGCGGGCGCGCGTCCTCGCCGTCTGCCTCGAGGAGGTCGGCGACGCGATGCCGGTCGTCCCCGGCACGGGGACGAACTCGACGCGCGGGACCGTCGAGCTCACGCTCGCGGCCCAGCGCGCCGGCGCGCGCGGCGCGCTCGTCATCACGCCCTACTACAACAGGCCGTCGCCCGAGGGCCAGTACCGCCACTACCGCGCCGTCGCCGAGGCAGCCGAGATCCCCATCGTCCTCTACAACGTCCCCTCGAGAACGGGCGTGAACATGCTCCCCGAGACGATCGCGCGCCTCGCCGAGATCCCCCGCATCGTCGCGGTGAAGGAGGCCTCGGGGTCTCTCGATCAGGTGAGCGCGATCCTCTCGCTGTGCGACATCACGGTCCTCTCCGGCGACGACCCGCTCACGCTTCCGATGCTGTCCGTCGGAGCGAAGGGCGTGGTCTCCGTCGCCTCGAACGTCGTACCGCGGCTCGTCGCGGAGATGGTCGGCGCGTACCCGGGCGACCCGGCGAAGGCCGCCGAACTCCACGCGAGGCTCTGGCCGATCGCGCGGGCGCTCTTCGTGGAGGCGAACCCCGGGCCGGTCAAGCACGCCATGGCCGCGCTCGGGCTCATCGAGAGCGGGGAGCTCCGGCCGCCGCTCGCCGAGGTGACCGCCGAGAGCCGACAGCGGATGGCCCGCGGGATCGACCTCATGCGTGAGGCGCTCGGCGGAGGCGCGTGACCCGCGCGTGACCGTGGCGCCGCCGGCGCGGGGCCGCGTGAGCGCCCAGGAAGGGAAGGAGAGAAGCGACATGCCGCTCGTCGAGATCACGCTGTGGCCGGGCCGCAGCGAAGAGGTCAAGGAGAGGATCATCCGCGAGGTGACGGACGCCCTCTCGCGCTCCTGCGGAGCGCCGCCCGACGCCATCGAGATCATCATCCGCGATGTGCCCAAGACCGACTGGGGCAGGGGAGGCCGCCCGTTCTCGAAGTCCTCCCCATGACCGCGGCAGGATGTCGTTCAAGCTCCCCTTGACTGAACTCACAACTTAGGACTGGACACGGAACGCGGGGCAGCTCTAGACTGCGCCCCGCGTCGGTTGAAGTCGGCTACCGCGCGCACGGCTCCCGAAAGGGCGGCCGCGCGTCGCGGTTTTTTTTTGGTGGGCGGTCCCTGCCCGCTTCCAACAGCACCAGGAGGAACGATGCCGAGACGCCAGGAGTGGCAGCGGGAGCTCGCCCGCGTCGTGACGACGGGCGCCGAGCTCTCGCAGATCATCAGACTCACCGAGGGCGAGAAGAAGGCGATCGACTCCCTGGAGGGCGTCTATCGCCTCATGGTCTCGCGCCACTACCTGTCGCTGATCGACCCGAGCGACCCGGACGACCCGCTGCGCCGCACGGTGGTGCCCCTGCTCGACGAGCTCAAGCACCGCCCCGGGGAGAAGGACGACGACGTCCACGCCGACGAGGCGCGGTACCAGCCCGTGCCGGGGATCGTCCACAGGTATCCCGGCAAGTTGCTGCTCATCCCCACGCTCTCGTGCCCGTCGCACTGCCGCTTCTGCTTCCGCAAGGGACGGAAGGTGATGCACCTCTCGCACGATCAGGGGGAGCGGGCGCTCGACTACATCCGGCGCGACCAGTCCATACGCGACGTCGTCATCACGGGCGGCGAGCCGCTCATCCTGAGCGACGAGGAGCTCCACTACTGGGTCTCGTCCGTGCGCGCGATACGCCACGTGCAGATCGTCAGGATCACGACGCGCTTCCCGATCTACATCCCGTCGCGCATCACGCCGGATCTCGTGAGGATGCTCGCCGAGCACAGGCCGCTCTATCTCACGTTCTCGTTCGTGCATCCGAGGGAGATCACGCCGGAGCTCGAGCAGGGCATCTCGATGCTCGCGGACGCCGGGATCGTCCTCCTGCAGCAGGGCCCCATCCTGCGCGGGGTCAACGACGACCCGGAGACGCTCCGGCGGCTCTACGAGCGGCTCGCGGCCCTCCGCGTGCTGCCGTACTACGCGATCTGGGGCATCCGCGCGCCGGGGGCGGAGCACTTCATGATCGGAGGTGAGAGGGCAGCCGAGCTCATCGGCGCTCTCGAGAACAAGACCTCGGGCTTCTGCGTGCCGCACCTCATCACCATCGCGCGCGGCGACAAGGTGCGCATGATGGGGTGGTCGCCGGAGAAGGAGGCGGTCCATCTCATGAACCGAGAGCGGACGCCGTCGGCCGTCCCGTCCAGCGCCGCCGACGAGCCTCGTAGGAGCTGAGGACCCCGGGCATGCCGCCATGGCGGCGGGCCGGCCCAGCGCCGGCCCGCCGTCGTGCGTCCGGGGGCCGCGGCATGGGGGCCCGGCTCTGGTGTTCAGAAGTTGACCTGCCTGCCCCGCTCCTGGCCCGCCGCGCTTGCATCCTGCCACCGTCCGGGCTCCGCCCCCGGTCTCCGGGCTCCGCCCCCGGGCGCGACCCCATGAACCGCCCTATCCGTGGGCCTCTCAGCGACACCCCGTGGAACGCCTCTTGCTTTGACAGGCCTGCCGAGGCTTCCACAAGGGCGACGGAGAGCACAGGCGGCGGGTGGCGCAAGGCGACCAGCGCTCAAGCCACCGGCGCCTGACGGGCCAGGCGGAGCCGCGCGAGCGGCTTCGCCCACGCAGGGGGGAGAGCATGGGAACGACGAGATCAGGTGTCGGCTTCGCCGACACGACGGACTCGCGCGACGCGGGACGCCGCGCGGCGGAGAAGGCCATGGCGAACGCCTCCATCGAGCAGAGCGACTTCACCGTCGCCTTCTGCGGAGGCAATCACGATCCGATGGGGTTCCTCAAGGCAGTGAGGTCGGTGGTCGGCGAGAAGACGCTCGTCGGCGGCACGGCCGTCGGCGTCATCACGAACGAGCGCGCGAGCTACGGTGGGTACGAGGCCGGCGTCGCGGTCGTCAAGTCCAGCGCGATCCGCTTCGACGCGATGTCCGTCGGGGGCCTCGACGAGTCGGAGGAGAAGGCCGGCAAGACGCTGGGCTCGCTCCTCGCGGGACGCAGCCGTCCCGACTCGCGCGGCATTCTCCTCTTCTACGACTCGGTGAGAACGCCCCAGCCGCTTCGCGTGAACCTGGCGAGCCAGCTCGTGCGCGGCGTCGAGGCGGGGCTCGCCGGCCCGCACGTTCCGGTCCTCGGCGGCGGCATGATGAAGGACTACCAGTGGAGCGGGTCGCACGTGTTCGCCGGCGACGCCGCGATGCGCCAGCACGCGGTGGGCGTCCTGGTGTCCGGGGACTGCTCGATCCATCATGCCATCAGCCACGGCTGCGAGCCGGCCAGCGACTACCACACGATCACGAGCATCGAGGGCCCGGTCGTGAAGGAGCTCGACGGCAAGCCCGCCCTCTCGGTCATCGAGGACATCATCGGCGTGGGCGCCGGGAAGGACTGGCAGCAGTACTCGCTCCTGGTCACGCTCGGCGCCAACAAGGGCGACGACCCGTACGGCGAGTTCGACGAGAACGCCTACATGAACCGGCTCATCGCCGGCGTGAACCCGAACGACGGATCGGTCGTGCTGTTCGAGTCCGACTTCGGTCCCGGCGAGAAGGTCCAGATCATGAGGCGGAGCAACGAGCACATGCTCTCGTCCGCGCAGGCCATTTCCACGGACCTCCTCAAGCGCGTCGAGAAGGCCAACCCGTTCCTCGCGCTCTACATCGACTGCGCCGGGCGCACGAGCGGCTTCTGCGGCGCCGGCGCCGAGGAGGGTGCGATCATCCAGCAGACCATCGGATCGAAGATGCCGCTCCTCGGGTTCTACTCGGGCGTCGAGATCGCGCCGTTCATGCAGGGGTCGCGCGCCCTCGACTGGACGGGCGTGCTCATCGCGTTCACGGAGGACTAGGGGTGGCGCAGGACCTGCCTGAAAGGGAACAGCCCCTGGGCGAGACGGAGCGTCGGCTCGCGGGCCTCCGCGCGCGGGTGGAGAAGCTCGCGGGCGAGATGGTGCGCGCCGACTACAGGGTGCTGCACCTCACGCAGGAGGTCCGCCGCGCGAGAGAGGCATTCGGGTTCCTCACCGGCTTCCAGAACAGCATCAGCCGGGCGGTCTCGTTGCGCGCTCTCTACGCCGTGGCGCTCAGGACGATCATCGCCGAGCTGTGGATGAAGCGCGCGGTGATCTACGAACGACAGCCGGCCGGGGAGGGCACGACGCTCCGGCCGGCGTCGCATCTCGGATGCGAGCCGCAGAGCGCGCCTGGAGCGCTTCGCCTCGATGCGGTCGAGGCGGAGGAGTGGTCGAGGCCTCAGGTCGTGAACGCGGAGACGGAGAGCCGGGACTGGATCGAGCGGGTCCGCGAGTCGCTCGGCGCCCCGTACTTCGTGTGGATCCCGAACGTCAGAGCCGGAGCGCTCGAGACCGCGCTCGTCGCGGGCACGTTCACGGAGGACGGCGCGCAGGAGCCGGGCCTCACGGGGCACGACCTCGACATCCTCGTGTCCGTCGGCGCGATCCTCTGGGTCGGCCGGCTGAATCTCATCACGCGAGGCCGGCTGCGAAGGCAGGTCCGCTACGAGGCGCTGCTGCACAGGCTCTCCGAGCTCCTGCTGCAGGACTTCGACACGCCGACGGCGCACCTGGACGAGGTGCTGCGCCGCGTCGGGGTCGCATGGTCGCTCGACCGCGTGCGGCTCCTCACGCGGCGCCAGGACGACCGCATGACCGAGGTCACGCACGAGTGGGCGGCGCGGAGGCTCTCGCCGCTCGGCACCGGGGCGCCGCATCCGCTCGAGCGCGTCCCGGCGTGGCAGGACGCCATGGCCGAGGGACGCACGATCCGCATCAGCGACGTCGAGACCCTGCCGCCCGGCGAGTCCGCTCCGCTCCGGGAACAGGGCATCCGGTCGCTCCTCGTCGTCCCCATCTCGGTCCATCGTTCGGTGGTCGGATGGGTGAGCTTCGAGCGCTGCGCCGTCGCCTTCGAGTGGCAGGACGAGGACGTCAGGCTCCTCGAGGTCATGTCGGGGCTCGTCTCCCGCGCGGTCGCGCGCGAGAGAGAGATCGAAGAGCGGAAGCAGCTCGAGGCGGAGTACCACCACTCGAAGAAGATGGAGGCGATCGGCCAGCTCGCCGGCGGGGTGGCCCACGACTTCAACAACCTCCTGACGACGATCCAGGGATACGCGCAGCTCCTCGCGGCCCGGCTTCCGGAGGAGTACCGGACGATGACGGGCCTCAAGGAGATCACGATGGCGAGCGAGCGGGCCGCGGGGCTCACGCGCCAGCTCCTCTCGTTCAGCCGGCGTGACGTCGCGTCCGCGGGCCCCGTGGAGATCAACGCCGTCGTCGGCGACACCCTGAAGCTGCTCAGAAGGATGATGGGCGACCGGATCACCGTCGAGATGGAGCTCGCTTTGGAGCTGCCCGCCATCGTGGGCGACGCGCAGCAGATCGCGCAGATCGTGATGAACCTCGCGGTCAACGCGCGTGACGCGATGCCCAACGGCGGCACGCTCACGGTCTCGACGCACCAGTTCGCGGCCGTGGGGGCGCTCTCAAGGAGGTTCAGCATCCCCGGCATCGAGTGGTGCCAGGTCATCCAGGTGACCGACACCGGCGAGGGCATGGACGAGCAGACGCGCGAGCACATCTTCGAGCCGTTCTTCACGACGAAGGAGAGCGGCAAGGGCACGGGACTCGGGCTCTCGATCGTGTTCAGCGCGGTCCGCCGGCACGGCGGGTTCATCGACGTGACGAGCCAGCTCGGCCGCGGGACCACGTTCACGGTGTTCCTGCCCGTGCGAACCCCGGAAGAGGACACCGCTGAAGGAGAGCAGCCGGCGGCGCGAAGCCACCGGGGCCACGAGACCATCCTCGTCGTCGAGGACGACGAGAGCGTGCGCGCGATGATCCGGGAGGTCCTGGAGTCGCAGGGTTACCGGATCCTCACGGCCTCCAACGGGCGAGAGGCGATCGATGAGCTGGACCGGACGAAGGAAGACGTCTCGCTCGTGATGACGGACATCGTGATGCCGGAGATGGGCGGCCGCGAGATGTGGAAGGAGCTGAGCGCGCGAGGGTGCTCCATCCCGCTGGTCGTCATGAGCGGGTTCCCGCAGGGTGGGGAGTCCGGCGACCTCCTGAAGGGGGCGGCGGCCTTCATCCAGAAGCCGTTCGGACCGCGCGACATCGCCCGCGTGGTGCGTCTCACGCTCGACTCGACTGCGAAGGAGTCGCCCCCGAGCCAGGACGCGGCGAACTGACCTCTCGCCGCGCCGCGTTCCCCGTCCTTTGGCCTTGACTTGCCCCTCCAAAGACGCGTAACTCATCGTCTTGCGCAGATCAGCACCTTGCAGCTTCCCTCTCAGAGGAGGCCTCAGTGACCCGCGTGCTCGTGAGCGGGATCTGCGGCAGGATGGGCTCGCTGGCGGCCGAGGCCGTGGCCGCGGCGGCGGACCTCGCGCTCGTCGGCGGCGTGGAGTCGCCGGCGCACGCGTGCGCGGGTGGGAGCGTCCGCGTGCCGCGCGGCGGGGACGGGATTGACGTGCCCGTCCGCGGCGCCCTCGGGGAGTTCGACGCGGCGTCGTACGACGTGATCGTGGACTTCTCGACTCCGGCCCAGTCGGCGGCGTGCGCCGGCGTCGCGTGCGCGGCAGGCAAGGGGCTCGTCGTCGGCACGACGGGCCTGTCGGGGCCGGAGCGCGCCGCCGTGGAGGCCGCGGCCGGGACCTGCGCGGTCGTGCTGGCGCCGAACGCGAGCGTCGGCGCCAACGTGCTCTTCGGACTGGTCGAGGCGCTCGCCGCGGCGCTGCCGCCGGGGTTCGATGTGGAGATCGTCGAGGCCCACCACCGGGCGAAACGCGACGCGCCGAGCGGAACGGCGCTCCGCCTGGGCGAGATCGTCTGCCGCGGCCGCGGCCTGGAACCTGGGGAAGCGCTCCGCTTCGGGCGCTCGGGCGTGGCCGCCGCGCGGGGAGAGGGCGAGGTCGGCATCCACTCACTCCGCGGCGGCTCCATCGTCGGCCGGCACAGCGTGCGGTTCGTCTCGGAGCTCGAGGAGCTGACCGTGCGACACGAGGCGTTCACGCGGCTGGCGTTCGCCGGCGGCGCCGCGGCCGCCGCGCGCTTCGTCGCGAGCCGCGGGCCCGGCCTGTACGACATGCTCGACGTGCTCGGACTGCGCCGCCTGCGGGGATCGTCGTGAGAGCAACGCCCGCCTGCCTCGCCGCCCTCGGTCTCATCGCGACCGCGCTCTCGCCGGCCGTCGCCGCCGACGCGTCGCCCGAGCCGCCGCGGGGCGTGTTCACCCCCGGAGTGTGGTCGTCGCTGGATCGGGCGGGAGAGAACGCGCACGAGCTCCTTCGCGCCCTCTCGCTCGCGCCGGACGAGGACCGCGACGCCGTCCGCTTCCTCGTGGAGTCCCTGCCGTCGTCGGACCTCGCCGCCGTGGACGCCGCGTTCCTTCTCGAGACGGCCGCCCTGGCGCGGGAGGCGCGGGAGCGCTTCCCGTGGGGACGGGAGGTCCCGGAGGAGGTCTATCTCCGTTGCGTCCTCGCTCCGCGCGTCTCGCAGGAGCCCCTCGAGCGATGGCGGCGCTTCCTCCTCGACGAGATCGGCCCCCGCCTTGAGGGCCTCACGACGATGACCGACGCCGCGCTCGAGGTGAACCGCTGGTGCGGCGAGCGCGTCACGTTCAAGCCGACGGAACGACGCGACCAGGGCGTGTTCGAGACGCTCGCGGCGGGCTACGGCCGGTGCGAGGAACTGGTCATCCTGCACGCCTCCGCGCTCAGGAGCGTGTGCGTCCCGGCGCGCCAGGTCTGGACGCCCTACTGGCCGACGATGGACAACAACCACGCGTGGACCGAGGTGTGGGCCGACGGCGGTTGGCACTACACCGGCGCCTGCGAGCCCGGCGACGCCCTCGACGACGCGTGGTTCAACGACGCCGCGCGGAACGCCGCGCTCGTGCTCTCTCCGATGCTGGGGAGCGCGGCGCCCGGGGAGGACGCGTACCGCACGGGCGAACGCCACGCCATCGTCAACTCGACGGCCCGCTACACCGGGACGGGCGCGCTCGAGGTCCTCGTGACCGCGGACGGCGCGCCGTCGCCGTCCGTGCCCGTGACGGTGTCGCTGTGGAACTTCGGGGCCGTCCGAGCGATCGCCCGGCTCGACACCGACGAAGAGGGCCGATCTCGCATCGAGCTCGGCGACGGCGACTACGTGGTGTGCGCCGGCGGCCCTCCCCGCGGCCACGACTGGCGCGTCGCGCGGGTCGCCCGAGGGGAGACGGCCGTCGTGGGCCTCGACCTCTCACGGTCGCCCGGCTTCGCAGGGGAGTTCGAGCTGCGCTACGACCACCCCGGGGAGGCGCCGCGATGAAGGCCCGCGCCGGACGCGTCGCTCGACCGGTCACGGCGGCCGCGCTCTGCGCCCTCTCGCTCGCGGCGTGCGGCGCCGCGCGGGCGGACCGACGCTTCGAGCCCGAGGCCGCCGCGGACGTCCTGGCGCTCGTGGGCGAGGCCGACCGGGACGCGCTCGCGGCGTCGCTTGCCGACGCCGGAGCCAACTGGACCGAGCTCGCCACGGCGATCCGCACTCTTCAGGGCGAGGAGCGCGACGACTGCGTGTGGCTCGTCGTCGGCATGCCCCGCCTGGATCGCGTCGAGATGACGGCGGAGAACCTCATCGAGCACGTGCGGTGCGCCCACCGCGCCCGCCGCGAGATGCCGTACCCCGTGCCGGCCGACATGTTCCGGCCGTACATCCTCGCTCACCGGATGGAGGACGAGCCGCTCGCGCCGTGGAGGAAGAGGCTCTTCGACCTGTGGGGCCCGGCGGCCCGGGAAGAAGGCTCGGCGGCCGCGGCGGCGCGGAGGGTCAACCGCTTCCTCGCGGACTCCGTGGAGGTCCATGAGCCGGACTTCTTCGGGCCGAGGAAGTCGCCGTCCGTCACGCTGACGGCCCGAAGCGGGAGCGAGGTCGACGTCGCGATCCTCGCGTGCGCGGCGATGAAGGCGCTCGGGATCCCGAGCCGCCGGGTGTCGGTCGCCGCGCTCGGAGAGGAGCCGGGCGGCCGGAGCTGGATCGAGATCTTCGACGGCGAGGGCTGGCTTCCGCTCTACCCGCTCGAGCCGGACGCGTTCGGCGAGTTCGGACACGTCGAGGCGGCGCACCGCGGCAACGTGACGGTCGCCGCAACGCTCTCGGGGTTCGAGCTCCTTCTCGTCACGGAGCGGTACACCGAGACGGCGACGGTCGAGATGACCTTCGCGGATGGGGGCGGGCCGGCGGCCGGCTTCGACGGCTTCTCCGTGTGCGCGCTCAACGCGGGGGCGCTCGTGGCCCTCGACGCGCTCGAGACCGCGGCCGACGACGACGGGCGGTTCACGGCGACGGTGGGCGAGGGAACGTACGTCGCGCTGGCGGGGCTGCGCGACGAGAGCGGCAACCCCTTCGTCATGATGGAGCCGTTCGAAGCCGCGCCGGGGGAGACGGTCTTCGTGAGCTTCGACGTGTCGCCGCGAGGCGCGGCGGCGCCGGCGACGCCGGACGAGCTCTCGTCGCTGGCGGGATCGCTCGAGGCGCTCGTCGAGTTCGACCCGCGCGAGGAGCCGAGCGCGCGCATGCTCCCGCTCATCGAGCGGGCGCTCGCCCGGCGGGCTCCGGTGGTCACCGCGCGGTACGCGCAGGTCGCGCGCGCGGTCGAGGGGGCCGGCGCGGACGCCCGCCTCCCTCGCGTCCGTGTCTATGCAGCCGCCGGCGGAGAGGTTATACTCGAACGCCAGGGGTACGACCTGAACATCGGGCACTCGCTCCTTGCTGCCGTGGACGCGTGGATCGCGCGCGCGCTGAGGCGGCCCGATGATGCCGCAAGACCGGAGCAGCGATGAAGGACGCGCGGAAGCTCCTTGAGGTCCTCCTCGAGTGCAACCAGCTCAAGACGATCCCGCGCATGGGATGGAGGGTGCGCGGCGTGCGGGAGGGCGAGAGCGTCGCCGAGCACTCGTACGCCGTGGCCCTCATGAGCATGATGCTCGCCGACCGCCTCGGCGTCGCGGTGGACCGCGAGAAGGTCCTTCGCATCGCGCTCCTCCACGACCTGCCCGAGCACGTCACGGGAGACATCCACGCGCCCGCCACGAAGATCCTGGGCGAGGGCGTGAAGGAGGAGGCCGAGGCGCGCGTCATGGAGCGGCTCTTCGCCGACCTGCCCGGCGGCTCGCAGTACGTGAGCCTGTGGCGGGAGTTCGTCGACCGCTCGTCGGTCGAGGGAAGGCTCGTGCGCGCCGTGGACAAGCTCGAGATGTTCACGCAGGCCTACGAGTACGAGCTCGAGGGCAACAGGAGGATCGAGGACTTCTGGGGATACGACGACAACACGAGGGACTTCGCGTTCGATGAGGTCCGCGAGCTGTACGACGCGCTGCGCTCGCTGAGAAGCGAGACCATCGGCCGCTGAGAGGAGATGGAGACGACCATGCGCTGGACCCGGGCACTGATCCCGACGCACAAGGAGGACCCCTCGGACGCGGAGACCGTGAGCCACAAGCTCATGCTCCGCGCGGGGCTCATCAGGAAGGTCACCTCCGGCGTCTACAACTACCTCCCGCTGGGCTGGCGCGTCATCCGCAAGATCGAGGCCATCGTGCGCGAGGAGATGGACACCGCCGGCTGCCAGGAGATCCTCATGCCCGTCCTGAGTCCCGCGGAGCTCTGGCTGGAGTCGGGGCGCTGGCGCGTCTACGGGAAGGAGCTCTGGAGGACAAAGGACAGGAGCGGGCGCGACTTCGCCCTCGGGCCCACGCACGAGGAGGTCGTGACGGACATCGCCAGGAACGAGGTGCGTTCCTACCGCGAGCTTCCGTTCTGCCTCTACCAGATCCAGACGAAGTTCCGCGACGAGCCGCGGCCGCGCTTCGGCGTCGTCAGGGCGCGCGAGTTCATCATGAAGGACGCCTACAGCTTCCATCGCGATGAGGCGTCGCTCCAGGAGACGTACGAGCGGATGCGCGAGGCGTACTCGCGGATCTTCGACCGCTGCGCGCTCACGTACCGTCCGGTCGAAGCGGCCACCGGTGCCATCGGGGGAAGCTCCTCGCACGAGTTCATGGTGCTCTCCGACACGGGCGAGTCGGAGGTCATCGTCTGCGCCTGCGGCTACGCGGCAACGAACGAGCGCGCGGAGGGCGTCGTGCCCCCGGCCGGTCCGCCCGACGAGGCCGAGCGCCCGATGGAGGCCGTCGACACGCCAGGGATGAGGACGATCGAGGAGGTGGCGGGCTTCCTCGGGGTCCCGCCCACGCGGATCGTGAAGACCATCCTCTACGACGCCGACGGGCGCATCGTGGCGGCGCTCATCCGCGGGGACCGCGAGATCAACGAGGCCAAGCTCGCCACGGCGCTCGGCGCGGACGTCGTGGCGCCCGCGGCGCCGGGCGACATCGAGCGGGTGACGGGCGCGCCCGTCGGCTTCGCCGGCCCCGTGGGTCTCTCGGGCGTGGAGGTCGTCGCGGACGAGACCGTGCGGGCGCTCCGGAACGTCGTCGTCGGCGGGAACCGGAAGGACGCGCACCTCGTGGGCGCCAACGCGGGGCGCGACTTCCCGGCGCCGCAGTTCCGCGACCTCGCGCTCATCACGAAGGGCGACCGTTGCGCGCGATGCGGCGCCGCGCTGGACTCGTTCCGCGGCATCGAGGTCGGGCAGGTCTTCAAGCTGGGCACGAAGTACTCCGACGCGATGAAGGCGACGTTCCTCGACGAGGACGGCACGGCCAAGCCGCTCGTCATGGGATGCTACGGACTCGGGGTCTCGCGCACGGCCGCGGCCATCGTCGAGCAGCACCACGACAAGGACGGCATCGCCTGGCCGGCGAGCGTGGCGCCGTACGCGGTGCACCTCCTCGTGATCAACCCCAGGGACGCCGGGCCGCGCGAGGCCGCGGACGCGCTCTACGAGGAGCTCACGGCCGCGGGCATCGAGGTGCTCTACGACGACCGCGACGAGTCGCCCGGCGCGAAGTTCAAGGACGCCGACCTCGTCGGCGCGCCGCTTCGCGTGACGGTGGGGGACAGGGGACTCAAGAGGGGCGTGGTCGAGTCGCGCGTGCGGAAGACCGGCGAGAAGGCGGAGGTGCCGCGCGAGACGGCCGCAACGGCGATCGCGCGGATGCTGCCGTCGCTGCCGTAGGCGCAGGGAGGGTCCGGGCGCGCCCCGCGCGCCGGGCTGGCAACGATGCGCCCCCCTCGGATCCCCGAGGGGGGCGCGCTTCGCATGGCGCGGGCGTGACCCGCGCTACTTCTCCTTCGCCGCGGCGGCCATGAGGCGCGACTTCCTCCTCCTGGCCGTCTGCTTCTTCACGACGCCGACCTTGGCCGCCTTGTCGAGCACGGACACGGCCTTCCGCACGGCCTGGTCCTTCTCCTCGGCCGAGGCCGAGCGGGCCGTCTTGATGGCCGTGGAGACCCTCGACTTCCAGGCGCGGTTGTG
>VGIX01000008.1 GCA_016867725.1 Candidatus Effluviviaceae Genus I sp. | reverse complement strand
GTGGGGCCGGACACGGTGGCGTGGGACGGGCGCGATGCGCGCGGGCGGGACGTTGCCGCGGGGGTCTACTTCGCGAGGCTGGTGCAGGGCGAGCGCAGTCTCGCGTCGAAGCTCGTGCTCATTCGCTGAGGCGCGCGCTCGTCCGTCGAGCCGCGGCCCGGGAGTTCGCCCCCGCGCGACTCACTCGTTGCCCGCGGCGTGCTTCGCGAGCAGCGCGTGCACGAGCGTGACGGGGTAGCGGATGGACCGGTAGAAGGTCCCCCGCTTCTCGTGCTCCCTGTCCGGGTTGAAGAACGTCCAGACGAGGCGTCCCTCGGCGGTGACCTCGAACACGCGACCGTGCGTGGAATCGGTGATGAGCACGTTCCCGTTCGGGAGCTTCTGAGAGGACCCGCGGCCCATCGAGAAGAAGTCCTGGGGCGGGTCGGCGCGGTACTCCCACACGATCGTCTCCCTCACCGGGTCGTACTCCACGACGCGGCTCCATCCGCGGAAGAACCCATTGTCGAAGACGAGCAGGTTGCCGTTCGGCAGCAGGGTCGGCTGATGCGGGTGGTCGAGCTCGCCCGGTCCCCATCCCCACACGATCTCCCCCGACTCGGCGTCGATGATCCCCACGAAGTCGAGGTTCCGCACGCAGATCAGCAGGTTGTCAGGACGGAACGCCGGGACGGACGAGGCCGTGGGCGTCTCGATGACGACCTCGATCGTGTTCGAGTGCGACCAGTCGTCCTCCGGGACGTTCGCCGAGATGCTCGTGAGCGCCTCGGGCGGGCACCAGCGCGCGAGCTCGCGCCGGTGCTCGTGGAGGTGCCAGAACGCCGTGATCTCGCCCTCGGGCGAGATCCGCGCGATGCCGTCGGACTCGATGGGCGTGTCGGCGATCTCCGGGACGAAGACCTTCTCGTGCACGAGCACGGCGATGTCGCCGCCGGGCAGGAAGCAGAAGTCGTGGTGCGCCGAGAGCTTCCGCTCCCAGAGAAGCCGCCCGTGCCAGTCGAGCCGCGAGATGCTGCGGCGCGCGAGGATCACGATGAGATCGCCGTTCGGGAGCATCTCGGCGTACTCCCACTCACTGAGGGCGTCGTTCTTCCACTCGTGGATCTCGCTCCCGTCCATGTCCACGAGCACCGCGCGCATCGGCCCGTTGTAGAGCGTGAAGCCCGGCCAGGCGGCCGCGCGGTCGTGGAGCGTGACACCGCGCTCCTTCGGGTCCGTCCTCTCCTGCGTCCGCTGGAGGTACGGAAGCGACCTCAGGGCCTCGAGGCGCCGCCGCTCCTCCTCCGTGCGGTCGCTCTGAGCGGCCGCGGGCCGCGCGAGCGCGGCTGCCGTCGCGAGCAGGAGCACGATGCGCGTGGGCCTCACGGTCTCACCTCGGGGTCGCCGGTCGCGGCGAACTCGCGGCAGCTCTCGGGCAGCTCGCCGAACCCGCCCAGGGTCAGGAGGATGAGGAGAGCGCCGGCGACGGCTGCAGACGTCCTCACCACTTCTTCATCCGCTGGAGCGCGAGCACGATCATCACCGAGATGCCGCCAAGGACGAGGATCCCGTAGAAGGCCAGCGGGCTGTCTTTGAGGTTCCACGGAAGGGGCACGTTCATGGAGAACGCGCTCACGACGAAGGTCGGGAACATGACCCCGATCGTGATGAGCGTGAGGGTCTTCATGATGACGTTCAGGTTGTTGCTCACGATGGACGCGCGGGCGTCCATGAGGCTTGCGAGGATGTTCGCGTAGATCTCCGCGCGCTTGAGGCACTCGGTGTTGTCCACGGCGATGTCGTCGAGAAGCTCGACGGCCTCCGGGGAGAACGCCAGCCTCCCAGTCGCTATCTTGAGCTTGTCGAGGAGAAGGCCGTTGGAGTGGATCGCCGAGACGTAGTACACGAGGCTCTTCTCGAGCGTGAACAGGCTCAGGAGGTACTTGTTCTGAAGCGCGCCGGCGACCTTCTCCTCGATGTCCTCGGCGCACATGTTGATGACCTTGAGGTGGCCCCGGAAGTGGCTGATGGTGCGGTTGAGGACGCGGAGCACGACGTCCGGCAGCGACTGGCACTTCGCGAACTGCTTGCTTCCGTCGAACAGCTCGAGGTCTTCGGCGCTCACGATGGCGAGCTTGTCGCGGAAGAGGAACATGCCCGCCGAGGAGATCTCGAAGAGAAGCTGACCCTCGAGCGAGAGGTTCTTCGGCCGCTTGAAGATGAGCGCGGCGTGGTCGGTCTCGAACTCGAGCCTCGCAAGCTCGTCGGGGTCGAGCGCCGAGCTCAGCGTGTGCTCGTCGATGCGGAACTCGTCGAGGAGCACGCGCCGGTCGCTCTCGTCCGGATCGACGAAGACGTAGATGCGCCCCTTCCCCGCGGCGACCTCCGCCACGCCCGCCGCGCCTACGTCGTAGATCCGCCTCATCGCCCGCCCTCCGTGTTTCCCCGCGGGCCCGGTCCGGCCGTCGCCCGGCCGGCCATTTCCCGAACCTCCGAGAGAAGACGCTCGAGGGCGAGTGTACCCTCAATCACCGCGACGCGCTCCCCCTTTCTGAAGAGGACCACCGTCTCCCCGCCCCCGGCGATGCCGACGTCGGCCTCCCGCGCTTCGCCGGGCCCGTTCACGGCGCAGCCCATCACGGCGACCACGAGGTCCGCATGGAGCGACGCGGTCTCGGCCTCCACGCGCTCGGCGATGCGCTGGACGTCGAGCGTGGTGCGCCCGCACGTCGGGCACGCGATGACCGTCACCCCGCGCCGCCGAAGGCCCAGCGACGACAGGATGGCGCGGCCGGCCCGCACCTCCTCCTCGGGTGGGCCCGCGAGCGAGACGCGGATGGTGTCGCCGATGCCCTCGGCGAGGAGGAGCCCGATGCCGACCGCCGACCGCACGGCGCCGGTCGCGACGGTACCCGCCTCGGTCACGCCGAGGTGGAGCGGATGGTCGCACCGGGCCGCCACGAGGCGGTTCGCCTCGACGGTCATGAGAACGTCGGACGCCTTGAGCGACAGCACGATGTCCCGGAACCCGGCCGACTCGAGGATCTCGGCGTGGCGCATCGCGCTCTCGACCATGCCGGCCGCCGTAGGGCGTCCTTCGCGTTCGAGGATGTCGCGCTCGAGCGAGCCGGCGTTCACGCCGATGCGGATGGGGATGCCCCGCGCGCGCGCCGCGTCGGCGACCTCACGCGCCCGGCCGAGTCCGCCGATGTTCCCCGGGTTGATGCGCAGTCCGTGCGCTCCCGCCTCCGCGGCCGCGAGCGCGAGCCGGTGGTCGAAGTGGACGTCGGCGACGACCGGGATGGGCGAGCCGGCGACGATCTCGCGGAGCGCCGCCGCCGCCTCGCGCCCCGGCACCGCGACGCGCACGATGTCGCAGCCGGCGTCGGCCATCCGCGCGATCTGAGCGAGCGTCGCGGGGGCGTCCTCGGTCCTCGTGTTCGTCATGGACTGTACCGAGACAGGCGCACCGCCGCCGATCCGCACGCCGCCGACCGACACCTGCCGCGCCATGCGCCGTTCCGCGAGAACGCTCACGGTGCCCTCCGTCCCTTCGTCCGGTGGTCGCCCGCCCGCGTCGTCGTCCCCTCGCGGTCGAGGAACTCGAGAATGGGGATGGCGTGCTTCCGGCTGACGCCGGCGAGGTCCTTGAACTCGGCCACGCCGAGCTTCTCGTGCGCCCGGAAGTGCGCGGCGACCTTCGCCCTGAGTTCGTCCAGCGCGCGCGGATGGAACACCATGGCGCTCGTGACCTTCACGAGGCGTCCCGTCTCGGCCAGGAGCCGCACGATCGTGTCGAAGTCCCGGCTCGCGATGTCGTTCCTGAGCTCGTCGAGCGAGGGCGGCGCGGCGCCCGCATCGAGAAGCCTCGCCTCGATGGCGTCGGCGACGCGGGCCTGCTCGGGCGGCAGCGTCACCTCCGCCGCGCCCCAGCGCACCATGCCGACCCTGCGCGTCACGAGGCCGTCGCGCTCCAGCGCCGCGAGCACGGCGTCGAGAAGCCCGCGGTCGAGCTTCTTCGCGAGCTTGCCGCGGAGCTCCTCGGTGGACATCCCCCACGCAAGCGGCGACGACGTCGCGAAGGCCCCGAGGACCTCCTTGCAGCGGTCGGTGAGCTCGGCGAGCCGCCCGGGCGTGAGCACGCGGTCGCCAACGCGGACCAGTCGCCCGTCGGCGACGAGGCCCTCGAGAACACCGTCCGTCGTCACGCCGGCCGCGCCGGTCAGGTCCGCCGCGCGCGCGCCCTGGATCCCGGCGCGGTGCACCTCCTGCACGGCGACGTCCTCCGCGCTCCCCTCCTCGAGCACGGCGAGCGCGCCCAGGACGTCCTCCTTCATGCGTGCGTGCCGCCCCGGCGTCGCGGCGATGACGCGCCCGCCGCCGATCGTCGTGACCGGCGAGTACGACCGCACGACGAACCTGTCCCCCGCTTCCGCCACGACCGGGCCCTCGAGCCGCATCTGGACGAGGCCGTCCTCGCCCGGCACGAGCAGCTCGCGATCGAGCACGACGACCCGCGCGAGCGTCTCGGACGTCCCGAGATGGAAGTGGACGCGCGTGCGGTTCCCCAGCGGCCGCGCGCCGCGCGCGAGCGAGAGCCGCGCGTCGAGCATGTGCGTGACGTGGAGCGCGCCGGGCGTGCCGAGCGTGTCGCCCCGCGCGACGGAGTCCTTCGGCACGCCGTGGAGGCCGACGGCCGTGCGCTGCCCGGCCTCAGCCCGCTCGACCGGCTCGCCGTGAACGTGCACGCTGCGCACGCGCGTCTCGCGCCCGGAAGGGTAGAGCGCGAGCGTGTCGCCTTGGCCGATGGACCCCGACCACAGCGTCCCCGTCACCACGGTGCCGTGCCCGGCGAGCGTGAACGCGCGGTCGATGGGAAGGCGCGCCGTCCGCCCCGGCCTTCGCTCCTCGACGGACGCGACGAGGGCGTCGATGCGCGCGACCAGCTCGTCAAGCCCGCTTCCGGTGACCGAGGACACGGGGACGATGGCCGCCCCCTCGAGCGCGGTCCCGCGGAGATACTCCTCGACGTCCTCGCGGGCGAGCTCCAGCTCCTCGGCGCCCACGAGGTCGGCCTTCGTGAGCGCGACCACGCCCGCGCGGCTCCCGAGCAGGGTCACGATGTCCACGTGCTCGCGCGTCTGCGGCATCACACCCTCGTCGGCGGCGACGACGAGGAGCACGACGTCGATGCCGGCGGCGCCGGCGAGCATCGTCCGGACGAAGCGCTCGTGCCCCGGGACGTCCACGATGCCGACCGAGGCCCCGCTCGGCAGCGTGAGCCGCGCGAACCCGAGCTCGATCGAGATCCCGCGCTCCTTCTCTTCCTTCAGTCGGTCGGTGTCGGTGCCCGTGAGCGCCCGCACGAGCGCGGTCTTGCCGTGGTCGATGTGGCCTGCCGTCCCGAGGACGACGTGCTTCGTCGAGGAGGGCACGAGAGGCATCTACCCCTTGAGCCGCTGGACCTGGGCGCCCAGCGCGGCCAGCTTGCGTTCGATGGCCTCGTAGCCGCGGTCGATGTGGTACACGCGCGAGATCTCCGTCTCGCCCTCCGCCACGAGCCCGGCGAGGATGAGGGCGGCGCTGGCCCGAAGGTCGGTCGCCATGACGCTCGCCCCCGAGAGGCGCTTCACGCCCGTCACGATGGCGACGTTCCGGTCGAGCGTGATGTCCGCGCCCAGCCTGCGGAGCTCGGGCGCGTGCGAGAAGCGGTCGGCGTAGATGGTCTCGGTGATCACGCTCGTTCCGTCGGCCACCGTCATGAGGGCCATCGCCTGCGCCTGCATGTCCGTCGGGAAACCCGGGTACGGGGCGGTCGTGACGTTGACGGAGTGAGGCCAGAGCGGGCCGACGACCCTGAGCCCGCCCTGGGCGTCGCCGACCTCCGCGCCGGCCTCCGTGAGCTTGACCACGAGGGACGACATGTGGTCCCGGCGCGCGCCGCGCAGCAGCACGTCGCCGCCCGTGATGGCGGCCGCGACCATGAAGGTGCCGGCCTCGATCCTGTCCGGAACGACCTCGACGTCGGCATCGTGGAGCGAGGAGACGCCCTCGATGGTGATGGTCCCCGTCCCGTCCCCCTCGACGCGCCCGCCCATCGCCCGGAGGAGCTCGGCCAGCGCGCCGACCTCCGGCTCGCGGGCCGCGTTCTCGAGCACGGTCGTCCCGTCGGCCGTGACGGCGGCCATCATCGCGTTCTCGGTCGCGCCGACGCTCGACGTCTCGAAGTGGATCCTCGCGCCGCGGAGCCGCGGCGCCTCGGCCACGATGTAGCCGTGCTCGATCTCCACCGTCGCGCCGAGCTCCTGCATGGCGCGGATGTGGAAGCCCACGGGCCTCGGGCCCCACGCGCAGCCGCCAGGGAGCGACACGCGCGCGCGCCCGTGCCTCGCGAGGACGGGGCCGAGCACGCACACGGAGGCCCGCATCGTCCTGACGAGCTCGTACGGGGCCTCGTGATAGCTCGATCCCGTGGTGTCGATGACCAGGGTGTGGTTCTCGTGCTCGACGCGCGCGCCCAGCACGCGGAGCACGTGGGCCATCGTCTTCACGTCCACGAGGTCGGGGACGTTCCGCAGACGGAACTGCCCGGGCGCGAGGAGCGTCGCCGCCATCATCGGGAGGGCCGCGTTCTTGGCCCCGCTGATCCGCACCTCCCCCGCAAGGCGCGCCCCGCCCCGGACGATGAGCCTATCCATCGTTCCTCCCGAACACGATCCTCGCGCGACCCGCGTAGTCCTTGTAGGCCCGGACGTCGCGCAGCGCGGGCTTCAGCATCTCCTCGACGGCCCGCGCCTGCCCCTCTCCGACCTCGAGGAAGAGCGCGCCGCCCGGCGCGAGGAACACCGGCCCATCCTGAGCGATGGCGCGAAGCGAGTCAAGCCCATCCACGCCGCCGTCGAGCGCCACGCGCGGCTCGAAGTCGCGGACCTCGCTCGGCAGCCCCGCGATGTCCTCGGAGCGGACGTACGGGGGGTTCGACACGATGGCGGACAGCCTCCCGCGAAGCCCCGCGGCGTCGAGCGGATCGAAGAGCGGGCCGACGAGGAACCGCACGCGGTCCGCCACGCCCGCGCGCTGCGCGTTCCGCTCCGCCAGCGCGACCGCCTCGGCCGAGACGTCGGTCGCGTAGACGGCCGCGGCGGGGACCTTGAGCGCGATCGTCGTCGCGATGACGCCGGACCCCGTGCCGATGTCGGCGACGAGGAGGCCGCCTGCGCGGTGCGCCGTCGTCCCGGCCGCGAGGTCGCCGAGGAACTTGAGCGCGATCTCGGTGAGCGCCTCGGTCTCGGGCCGCGGGATGAGCACGGAGCGGTTCACCTCGAACTCCGCGAACATGAACCCCGCCGTCCCGGTGACGTACTGCACCGGCTCCCCCGCGAGGCGCCGCTTGAGAAGCCCCTTGTACCTCGCGAGCTCCTCGGCCGTGAGCACGCGGTCGTGGTCGGTGTAGAGCCCCACGCGCGGGATCGAGAGCGTGTGCGACAGGAGGAGCTCGGCCTCGAGCCTGGCGTTCTCGAAGCCCTTCCCCGCGAGATAGCCCCTGCTCCACTCGATCATGCCGAGGACGGTCCAGGCGCTCATCGCGACGAGCTGGCGATCTGCTCGGCCTGATGCTGCGTGGCGAGCGCCGTAATGAGGTCGTCGATCCCGCCGTCCATGATCCGGTCGATGCCGTGGACGGTGAGGCCGATCCTGTGGTCGGTGACGCGGTTCTGCGGGAAGTTGTACGTGCGGATCTTGGCGCTGCGGTCGCCCGTGGACACCTGGCTCCTGCGCATCTCCGCCATCTCGCGCTCCTGCTCCGCCATCGCGCGCTCGTACAGCCGCGCGCGCAGGACCTTGAGCGCCTTGGCCTTGTTCTTGTGCTGCGACTTCTCGTCCTGACAGGTGACGACGAGCCCCGTCGGCTTGTGCGTCACGCGCACGGCCGAGTCCGTCGTGTTCACGCTCTGCCCGCCGGGCCCGGACGACCGGAACACGTCGATCTGGAGCTCCTCGGGCCTCACCTCGATGTCCACCTCCTCGGCCTCGGGCAGCACGGCGACCGTCGCCGCCGACGTGTGGATGCGGCCCGACGCCTCGGTCGCGGGGACCCGCTGCACGCGGTGGACGCCGCTTTCGAACTTGAACCGGCTGTACGCCCCCGCGCCCTCGACGGCGAAGATGATCTCCTTGAACCCGCCCGCGCCCGACGGGTTCGAGCTCATCACGTCCACCTTCCACCGGCGGGAGTCGGCGTAGCGGTTGTACATGCGAAAGAGGTCCGACGCGAAGAGCGCCGCTTCCTCGCCGCCCGTGCCGGCCCGGATCTCGACGATGATGTTCTTCTCGTCGTTGGGGTCCTTCGGGACGAGAAGGGCCTTGAGCTGCTCCTCGATCGCCGCGCGCTTCGCCTCGAGCGTCTCGAACTCGTCGCGCGCGAACTGCCGCTCGTCCTTGTCGGCGCTCGACTCCATGAGGGCGGCCGCCTCGCGGAGGTCCGCGAGGACGCGCTCATATCGCGCGGTGGCCTCGACGATCTCCTGGACGCCCGCGCGCTCCTTCGAGTACTTCTTCAGGAGGTGCCGGTCGGCCAGCACGCCCGGGTCGGCGAGAAGCCGCTCGAGCTCGTCATGCCTGGCCTTGATCGACCGCAGTTTGTCGAGCATCGTCCTTCCCCGCCAGCACGGCCGACAGCGCCGCGATCGCCACTTCGAGCTGCTCGTCGGACGGCTCCCGCGTCGTGATGCGCTGGAGCCAGACGCCGGGCGCCGAGATGACCCTCGCCCACGCCCGCGCGGCCTTCTTCGCCGAGAGCTTCATGATCTCGTAGGAGATCCCCGCGATGACCGGCACGAGCAGGATCCGCGCGAGCCTCTGCGCGATGCTGTGCGGCTTGCCGGTCAGCATGAAGACCAGGATGCTCACGACCATCACGATGAGAAGGAAGCTCGTCCCGCAGCGCGGATGCCGCGTCGTGAAGCGCCTCGCGTTCTCGACCGTGAGGGGCTGGCCCGCTTCCTGCGTGAAGATGGCCTTGTGCTCGGCGCCGTGGTACTCGAAGACGCGGCGCATCTCCTTCCACAGCGAGATGCCCCAGATGTACGCGATGAAGAAGACGACGCGGATGACGCCGTCCACGAGGTTGAAGAGGATGCCGCTCTCGATGTTGAGCCGGCCCGCGATGACGAGCGGGACGTAGAAGAACACGAGGATGCCGAGGGCGAAGGCGAGGACCATCGTCCCCGAGAGCGCGAGCGACGTCTTCCAGTCGCCGCTCTTCCCGCGGGGCGCTGGACCCGCCGCCGCGTCGCCCGCCGCGTCGCCCGCCGCCGGCTTCCCCTCCGCCGCCTCCATCGCCACGCTCGCCGAGTAGTTCAGCGCCCGGATGCCGAGCGCGAGCGACTCGATGAGCGTGAGCCCGCCGCGCACGACGGGCGAACGGAGGAGACGGCTGCGCTTCGACGCCGACACGAACTGCGAGGTCTGAACGGTGATCGTCCCGTCGGGGAGCCTCACCGCCGTCGCGACGCGGTCCGGCCCGCGCATCATCACGCCCTCGATGACCGCCTGCCCGCCGTAGTGGACGGCGCCGCTCTGGTCCGCGCATCCGGACACGGGGCTTGCCGGCCGGCTGTCGGGCGTCTCGCTCATGGGACCCTCACGTCCGCGCGGGCCGCGGCCCGCCTTCCGCCTGCGCCGCCGCGCACTGCGCGCGTCCGTCCGGCGCGCCTGCGTCGCCCGCCGGGATGAGCGCGCCCAGGAGCGGGTGCGCTCGCTCGATCTCGCGCTTCACGGCGCGCGCCACGCGCCTGTACGACTCGTGTCCGCCGGACCGCGAGCGCAGGCGCACGAACTGGTACGCCTCCCTGAAGTTCATCGAGATGAGGAACCGCTGGTTGAACGCCAGCGGGACGGCATACTGCGCGTGCACGGGGTCGATGGCGGCAAGCTCGCGGCACCGCTCGCGCGCCTCGTCGAGCGCGCGCTCGACGCGCCCCGCCACGCCGGCCGCGCGCGCGTCGTCGGGGATCGCGTAGCCGAGCTCGACCCCGAGAAGCTGGCGCGTCTGACTCGTCATCCTGTGGCGCTGGATGTCCCTGTAGGCGCCGAAGTCCACCACGATCTCAAAGGTGTAGCCTGCGCTCTCGAACTCGCGGACCGGCGCCTCATGGCCTCCGATCCCGCGAAGCGACGCATCCAAGAGCGCACGCCTTGCCTTCTCGTTCATGTCGGCGACCGCGGCCCGGGCGTCGGCGTACGAGCGCCCGGTCGCCCGGAAGAGGAGCGCTGCCAGGACCCTCTCCTCGCCGTCGGGGTCGTGCCGCACGAGGCGCACGCCGTCGGCCCCGCTCTCCGCGCCACGGCCTCCCCGCACCGGGGAGCGCCCCGGCGCGGCCGCGTTCACCCGCTCCTCCCACGCCGCGAGGTACGGCGACGCCTCGGTGTGTCGCAGGAGCGTCGGCAACTTCGCCCCGGCGACGCGCTTGAGCTCCCGCGCGATCTCCCGCACCTCGGACAGCTCGTGGGATGCCATCTTCACGACGGCGTGTCCGAGGCTGCGCGCGTTGACCGTCCAGCCGACGTTCGTCTTGGCGGCGGCCGGAAGGAGGCAGCGCACCATGTCGCAGGCCCTGGCCGACGGGCTCGGCGCGCCCTCGGTCGGCCGCTCGGCGGCCTCGCGCTCGCACCACGCCCGGGCCTCGCGGACCGCGTCGGCGTACGCCGCGAAGAGCGCGGTCACGGCGCCGCGGTACGCCGCAGCGGGGCGCCCGTCCGAGAAGGCAGGCGGCGTGTGGTAGTTCGAGCCGTCCATGACCTGATAGCGCGTGGACTTCTCGGTGAAGGAAGAGAGCCGGTTCTCCTCGAGGACCTTCGCCGCGAGGACCGACAGGTTCTCGACGGCGATGGAGAGCACCGCGTGCTCGGCCACCGACGAGTGCCCGTAGCCGACCACCCACTTCTCGTGAAAGCGGGACGAATCCGCCTCGGTGAGCTCGCGCGCGATGGCGTCGAAGGGGTCCGGCACGCGCGAGGTCTTCGCGAAGGCGACGGCGACGACCTCGGCCGGCAGCCCGTCGAGCGTGTAGACGCGGAGCGGGTGCCCTGTCTCAGGCATGGCCTACTCCGCGGGCTTCGTCTCTCCGGCCGCAGGCGCCTCGGTCTTCGCGGCCGCGGAGTCCGTCGATCCGATCTTCCCGTACTTCTTCACGAAGCGCTCGACGCGCCCCGCGCTGTCGACGAGCTTCTGCTGGCCGGTGAAGAACGGATGGCACGCGGCGCAGATCTCGACCTTGATCTCCTTGAGCGTCGATCGCGTCTTGAACTGGTTGCCGCACACGCACGTGACGGTGGCTTCCTGGTACTTCGGGTGGATCTCCTTCTTCATGCCCTTCGTCCTCCGTTGCCCGTGGGCCTACAGCGAGCTCATCGAGGTCAGGAACTCCTGGTTGGTCTTCGTGAAACGGATCTTGTCCAGGAGGAACTCCATCGCCCCCACGGGCGTCTGCTCGCTCAGGAACTTCCTGAGAACCCACAGCCTGTTGATCTGCTCCTCCGGCAGCAGGAGCTCTTCCTTCCGCGTGCCCGACTTCAGAATGTCGATCGAGGGGAAGATGCGCCGGTCGGTGAGCCGCCGGTCCAGCACGAGCTCCATGTTGCCCGTGCCCTTGAACTCCTCGAAGATGACCTCGTCCATCCTCGATCCCGTGTCGATGAGCGCGGTCGCCATGATGGTGAGCGACCCAGCGTCCTCGGTGTTCCTCGCGGCGCCGAAGAAGCGCTTGGGCCGCTGGAGCGCGTTGGCGTCCACGCCGCCCGTGAGGATCTTCCCGCTGTGCGGAACGACCGTGTTGTGCGCCCTCGCGAGCCGCGTGATGGAGTCGAGGAGTACGACCACGTCCTTCTTGTGCTCGACGAGCCGCTTGGCCTTCTCGATGACCATGTCGGCGACCTGCACGTGCCGGTCGGCCGGCTCGTCGAACGTCGAGCTGATGACCTCCCCCTTGACCGACCGCTGCATGTCGGTGACCTCCTCGGGGCGCTCGTCGATCAGGAGGACGATGAGGACGACGTCGGGGTGGTTGGTGGTGATGCTGTTCGCGATCTTCTGGAGGATGACCGTCTTGCCGGCGCGCGGCGGCGACACGATCAGACCTCGCTGCCCCTTCCCGATGGGCGAGAGGAGGTCGATGATGCGCGTCGTCATGTCGCTGGGGTCCAGCTCGAGCTTGAGCCGCTCCTGCGGGTAGAGAGGCGTCAGGTTCTCAAAGAGGATCTTGTTCTTCGCGGTCTCGGGGTTCTCGAAGTTGACCGCCTCGACGCGGAGGAGCGCGAAGTACCGCTCGTTCTCCTTCGGAGGCCTCACCTGTCCCGAGACCACGTCGCCCTTCCTGAGGTCGAAGCGCTTGATCTGGGACGGCGAGACGTAGATGTCGTCGGGCCCCGGGAGGTAGTTGTAGTCGGCCGACCGCAGGAACCCGTACCCGTCGGGCAGGATCTCGAGCACGCCCTCACTGAAGATGAGACCGTTCCGGTGAGCCTGCCCCTCGAGGATCTTGAAGACGAGGTCCTGCTTCCTGAGGCCGCCGACTCCCTCGAGGCCCAGGTGCTCCGCGTACTGGACGAGCTCGCGGATCGTGCGCTGCTTGAGCTCGCCGATGTTCAGGTTCTCGCCGTTCGTGGGGATCGGTGGGAGGCCCGACGGCGCCTCGGAGTCCTTCTCCTCCGTCCCGCGCGCCACGGTGGCCGCCGGCGGAGCGGAGCGTTGCGTGGGCCGTTCGGCGGCCGGGTCGGGTGGCGGTCCCGGGGTTGCCGCGGATGCCCTCGGGGTCCTGGTGGCCGGTGTCCGCCGCCTCGTGCCGGTGGTCCTGCTGTCCTGCTTTTCTGGCATTCCTTCCTACCTCAGAGAGTGGGTTGGGTGTGCGCGGAACCGGCGGCTACCGACCGCCGGCCGTCTCCGTGTGCGTCGTGGATCCCGTGTCGCAAGCTACACTCGGAGTCCTCGATGTGAGGTGAACGCGAGGTCTGCCTGCTCCAGAAGGGCACCTTGGGGAAACCCGGCGCAAAGCGCGCCGGTCGTCCATCATGGTAGTCCCGACCCCGCATGCTGTCAAGGTGATTTCCCGGCGCTCCGCGGGGCGTGCGCGACGCCCGCGAGCTTCCGCCCGACGCGCTCGACGAGCCGGCCCGGCTCCCCGGCGAGCCGCCGCCGGAGCTCGGGGTACCCCCTTCGCCGGTCCGCGATCCAGAGCCTGGCGAACGAGCCGCTTCTGACCCGCTCGAGGATCCGTCGCATCCCCTTCCGCGACTCCTTCCCCACGACCAGGTCGCCGCTGACCATGTCGCCGAAGAGCGCGGTGCGGCTGATGCGGTCCCGCATGCCGGCGATGCCGTATCGCTGGATGAGGCCCGCGGTGAGGTCGAGCTCGTAGAGGCACTCCATGTAGGCCAGGGTCGGGTCGTAGCCCGCCTCGACAAGCGTGTCGAACGCCGCGGTCACGAGCCGCGTGACGCCGCCGCAGAGCACGGCCTGCTCGGCGAAGAGGTCGATCTCGGTCTCCTCCGCGAACGTCGTCTCGAAGAGCCCCACGCGCGCGCACCCGATCGCCTTCGCGTAGCCGAGCGCGGTCGCCCTGGCGTGCCCCGTCGCGTCGCGCTCCACGGCGAACGACGCGGGCAGGCCGCCGCCGGCGAGGTAGCGCTCGCGCAGCCTCTGCCCCGGCCCCATCGGCGCGACCATGATGACGTCCCTGCCCTCCGGGACGACGAGGCCGCTGAACCGCACGGCGAAACCGTGGGCGAAGAGCACGGCCGCGTCCGACCTGAGGCGACGCACGATCTCGTCGTCGAAGACCTCGCGGGCGACCTCGTCCGGCACGAGCACGGCGACAACGTCGCCGCGCGCCGCCGCGTCGCCCACCGACATCGTCTCGAGCCCCGCGGCCCGCGCCCGCGCCCTGGAGCGGCTCCTCGGCCTCAGGCCGACGACGACGCGCACGCCGGAGTCCCGCAGGTTCAGCGCGTGCGCCTCGCCCTGGCTTCCGAACCCGACGACGGCCACGGTCTTGCGGGAGATGCGCTGTCCCCTGATCTGGCGTTCTGTGATGGCTCTCATGTGGGAAGCGTGTGCCGCCGGGGAGGAGATGTCCGAGGAGCTGTGCCCCCCGTCGCCGGGGCCCCGGCACTGCCGCCGGGGCCTCGGCTTCGGGTTCTGCGCGGGACCGCGGCGCTCCGCGGGTCGCAGGAGCCGCGACGGTCCTCTAGTCCGAGCCCTTCAGGAGCGCCTCGACCTCCTTGAGCTCCTGCATCGCCTCGTCGTTCCGGCCGAGCTTGTTGTACACCCTGGCCAGCGCGCGATGGTACGTCACCTCTTCGCTGTTCATCGCCTTGAGCTTGAGAAGCGGATCGAGAGCTGCCATGTAGGCGTCCTGCGCGGACTGGAGCACGACGGCCTTCGACTCCTCATCGATCGCGACCGACGCCTCGTTGTCGAAGTTCGTGGCGATGGCCCAGTGCGCGAGGAACACGCGGTAGAGGACCTCCTCGTCGTCGCCGAACGTGTCGAGCTGGACACGGAAGTACTTGAGCGCCTCGCGGTACTCCTTCGTCTGGTAGTACATGAGGCCGATGTTGTAGTTGATGTCGGCGGTCTCGGGCGCCACCCGCTGGATCTTCTCGAAGTACCTGAGCGCGTTCGGATAGTCGCCGGCCGAGGCGAGCGCTCCGCCCTTGGCCTGGTACACGCTCACGAGGTTCTCCTTGAGCGTGGCGTTGCCCGGGGCGCGCTCGAGCGCGCTCTCGAACACCTCGATCGCGCGGTCCTCGTTGCCGCTCATGTGGAGCGCGTACCCCAGGTTGATGTACGCGTCGGGGCGCCGGTCGTCGATGACGATCGCCTTCTCGAACTCGGGGGCCGCCTCTTCGAACCTCGCGGCCTCCACGTACTGCTCGCCGCGCTTGTGGAAGATCAGCCAGTACTGCGTGATGGCGTTCTCTACCTGCTCCTTGGCCTTCTCGTCGGGAGCAAGCTCGAGCGCCTTCTGGAACTCGTCGTGGACCAGGGGCAGTAGGATGTCCGTCTGGCCGGGCTGGACCTCGATCTTCTCGGCCTTTCCGTCCTTCGTGATCGGGAACGTCACGGACTCCCCGGTGCTCGCTTCTGCGAGGTCGCCGTACGTTCTGCCGAGATACACGCGGGGCTCCCACGCGCTGGGGTTGTTCCTGATCGCGATGTGGAGCTGCTCGATCGCCCGCTGGTAGTTCTGGTCGGCCAGGTACACCTTGCCGCTCGTGAAGGCCGGGTCCGCTCCGCACCCCGTGAGCAACAGGCCCGATGCCACCAGCAGCAGCGCAAGGGCTGCGGTCACACGCCTCATTCTGCCCTCCCTTGAGGAGAGATAAGGTCCATCGATCGCGTAGGGAATCCCGAGGGAGGGAGTATAGGGCCCTTCGCCCGGACCTGTCAAGCCCGATGCCCGGTCCTGCCCGGGGGCGCGCCCGGCCCGCGGCGATCTACAGCAGGCGGTTGCCGTTCATCGAGAGCTCGTACGTGCAGTCGAGGATCTCCGCCGCTTTCCTCGAGATCACCATCCGCGACATGAAGATCTCGAAGTACTCCATCACCTGCGAGATCGAGGTGTCGATGGTGAGATCCAGCTTGATGATCTGCTCCTCCGGATAGACCTCGAGCTGGGACTTCTTCACGGCGAAGTTCACGCGGTCATGGATGTCGAACCTGAGCGTCGACGGGTTCCTGACCCGCGACCGGTGCACGTCGGCCTTGTCCGCGAGGATGAGCGCCGCGGAGACGTTCCCGACGGGGTCGCCGTGGTCCTCGTGGTGGTTCCCTATCGACGAGACGATCGTGATGACCTCCGAGAGCGGCAACCCCATCTCCGTCAGGAGCTGATACGACAGGAGCGCGCCCGATTGCGCGTGGTCCTCTCTGTTGATCAGGTTGCCGATGTCGTGCAGGTACCCGGCGATGCCGCCAAGCTCCGCCTCTCTCGTGTCCTTTCCGAGCTGCGTGAGGACCCGCTGCGCCGTCCTCCCCACCCACTTCCCGTGCCGAACACCGTGCTCCGTGTACCCGATGATCCTGAGCTGCTCGTCGGCCTGCCGGAGCATGCTGCCGATGGCCTGGTTCTTCGCGACCTTGTTGAACGTGACGTCCGCCATGGCCCCTCTCCGCGGGGGCAGCCCCGCTCCTCCTCCGGAAAGCCGCGCCTGCCCCACGGCGGGGCAGGTGTTCCCCAATCTACCCAAGCCCGCGGATGCGGTCAAGTGCCGACGCGTGCTACGATGGCCGGCAGGCCACGAACGAGGAGATGTGCGCGATGACGAGATGCCTCTTCGTCAGCGACCTTCACGGACGAGAGGAACGCGTCCGGAAGCTGTTCGGCGAGATCGCTCGACGGACGCCGGCGGCCGTGTTCGTCGGCGGCGACATCATGCCGCACCACTATCTCCCGGATGCGCCGGAGGACTTCCTGGGCGACTGCCTCTTCGCCGGCCTGGATGACCTGCGCGCGCGCCTCGGGAAGGTCTACCCGAAGGTCTTCACGATCCTCGGGAACGACGACGGGCGCTGGACCGAGGAGCGGCTGAAGGACGCCGACGAGCGCGGGCTCCTCGTGTACGCGCACGGTCGGGCGACGCCGTTCGGGCAATGGACCGTGTACGGCTACGCGTACGTGCCTCCCACGCCGTTCCGCCTCAAGGACTGGGAGCGCTACGACGTCTCTCGGCACCTCGAGCCCGGGTGCGTCTCGCCCGAGGAAGGCGCCCGTTCGGTTCCCGTCTCGCCGGACGAGGCGCGCTACGCGACGATCCTCGAGGACCTCGGCGAGCTGACCCGCGACCGCGACCTCGGGCGCGCCGTCTTCCTCTTCCATGCCCCGCCGTACGACACGGACCTCGACCGCGCGGCGCTCGACGACATTGTCGTCGACCACGTGCCCGTCGACGTGCACATCGGGAGCATCGCGATCAGGCGCTTCATCGAGGAGCGCCGGCCCTACCTGACGCTTCACGGCCACGTCCACGAGTCCGCGCGGCTCACGGGATCGTGGCGCACGACGCTGGGCGGCACCACGGCCGTGTCCGCGGCGCACGACGGCCCGGAGCTCGCCGTCGTCGGGTTCGACATGGAGGACCCGTCCGCCGCCGAGCGGGAACTCCTCTAACGCTCGGCCAGCGGGTGTCTCAGGGTGAGGGGACGTGCAGGGTCGGTCACCGCGCCGATCCTCGCGGCGTAGCTGGTCTTGTTCGTGATGTCCTCGTCCGTCACGACGTGCACGTCGAGCAGCCCGCCCGTGCGGTAGCCGGTCCGCAGGTAGTTCATCTCATCGAGGCACAGGCTCCAGCCCTCGAGCCACGCGGTGAGGTCGGCCCGCTGGAGGTCCGTCCCTCGGAAGTGCGCGAGCAGGTCGATGTCGCTCTTGAGCCCGGCGGACGCGTTCTTGGTGCTCCCGAAGACGTACATGGCGACGACGCCGAACCGCTCTCCGTCCAGCAGCGACGCGATCTGCTCGGCCATGCGCAGCCGCCACGCCCATGACTGGTCCGCGGGGCGCTCCGCCCCGGCGGCGGGGGACGCCTGGTCCCCTGCCTCGCCGCCCGGCGCCGCCAGGAACCCCAGCGCCTCGTTGAGCTCCGCGTTCATCAGCACGCGCAGGATTCTGCCGTCGGTGGCCTGCGGCACGTCAATCAGCCGCACGGTGTCCGCGACGTCCGCGTGCTCGGGCACGACGTCGGCAAGGATGTTCTTCGCCCCGAGGAGGAAGCTCTCATTGAAGGCGATGCCCTCATCGTCGGGGTAGAGCGGGAGATACCGGATCTCCCCCTCAACGAGGTCCTGGAAGAAGTGCGTCCCGAACGACAGGTCCGGCGTGTAGCTGCCCTTTCTCCGGGCGACCTCGATGAGCGCCGCCGTCCTGTTGATGTCGGAGTACGTCACGCTGACGCCGAGCTTGAGATCGCCGCGGCTCCCCCACCTACCCGGGCCGATGAGAACGAACCGCTTCTTGGGAAGCAGCTGGTTGAGCCTGCTCACGGTCCGGCCGACGGCGATGAGGTCCGCCCGCTCGGGCAGCTCGCCGTACTTCTCGGGGTCCACGTAGACGATGTGCGTGATGTCCGGCATGCGGCCGTTGGACACGTACCGATTCGCCGAGAAGACGATCGACTCCTTCGGGACGTCCTTCGGGATCGGCGCCGGGGCGCTCGGGCCGCCGAAGCTCTGCGGCCGGCACTGGAGCAGGTAGAAGTCCGTGCCGTCGTGCGCGAACTCGATGTCCACCGGCGTGCCGAGCGCCGCCTCGAGCACCTTGAGGATGCGATCCACCTGCCTGACGAAGTCGCTCTCGCCGATGAGCCCCTGGAACGTGAACGCGGCGCCGGCGCCCGCAGGCTCGAGCCCCATGGCCAGCGGCGTGCGGAGGTGCTGACCGTCGTAGACCGAGATGAGCTTCTCGACCATCGGGATGTCCTGCCCGTGCTTCGCGAGCAGGTCCTTCGCGTCGACCGTCTCGAACGCGTTCGTCTCGAGGTTGATGACGTCCACCTTCTTCGGGGAGTAGTAGACGACCTCCTCCGGCGCGACGTTGACGCTCAATCCGGGCTGGCCCGGCGCGACGAGCACGGGGTAGTCGTCGCTCACGCGGTCCACCGCCCTCGTGCCGAGGCCCGGCACCATGCGGATCAGGCCGTCCTCCCTCCGGATCCTCGGCGACCAGCGGAACTCGTTCCGGCTGAACGCGACGCCCGCCGCCGCCGGGAAGAAGTACGGGCCGACGCGGGCGCCTACGACCTCCTGGATCATGATCCCCATCTCCTCGTTGATGTCGAGGAGCCCCCGCTCGGCGCGGTACTCGATGGGGTCCGGCCCGACGATGGACGCGTACACCTCCGAGATCGCGTCCATGAGCGCGTTGAGGCGCTCCCGCTTCGTGCCCTGATTGGCGATGAACAGACTGCGGTACTTCCCGGAGAACGCGGCCCCCGAGCTGTCCTCGAGGAGGCTCGAGCTCCGGACGATGAGCGGCGCGCCGGCGAGGTCGTCGAGAACCACGGACAGCCCCTGCACGACCTCCGGCGGGAAGCGCCCGTTCTTGAACGCCTGGATGACGTGGGGATACTCGCGCCTCACGTCGTTGAGGTCCTTGTACTTCTGCTCGACCACCTCGTTCATGTTGTTGTAGCTCAGGAAGCGGAGCAGGACGTCCGAGGCGACGTACCAGCTGCGGGGCGTCCTGATCTTCGCGGCGACGGCGGCCGCCTCCGGCGACCGCCTCAGCACCTGCTTGGCGAGGAACAGCCCCGCGGCCTTGCCGCCCAGCTTGCCGTGGCTGTCCGGGGTGTAGATGACCCGGTCCAGGAACTCGAAGAAGTCGCTCACGTCGCAGAAGTTCTTCGCGATGCGAATGTAGCTCGGCTGGCTGGACAGGAAGCGCGTGATGAGCGCCACGACGATGCCGCGCTTCGACGCGTCGGCGAGGTCGACGCCCTGGACGTACAGGTCGCGGTACTGCCGCAGCGCGTCGACGATCTCCTCGATCGTCAGCGTGCTGCTCGCGACGCGCACGAGGAACTTCAGCTTGTCGTCCTGGATCCACTTCCTGAGGTACGCGAGGACCTGGTCATCGGTGTAGTGCTCCGCCGCGATGGAGAAGATCTCGCCGGAGAGCCGCTTCGTGATCTCGAACTCGTTGCGCTCGTGCGGCATGTTGACGAGGCCCGACGGCTCGTCCGCGTCGTCTTCCCCCGCGACGCCGGCGCGCTCGCGCAGCCGCTCGGCCTCCTCCACGCCGCGCCAGCAGAGGATGTTGAGCATCTTCTCGGAGACCGTGGCGAACAGGTTCGGGTCGGTCTGACGAAGCAGGTCGAGAACCACCTCCCAGGCGCCTTCGCCCTCCTCGAGCTTCCCCTCGCCGACGCCCGCCACCATCTCCTCGATGCGCCGGTGCAGCAGGAAGCTCCCGACACGGTCCGCGATGGCCTTGAGCAGCCGCGCCTCGTGGGTGAGGAACGGCCCGTCGTCCGCCGCGGGCATCTCCTTCGCGTAGTAGACGGAGATCTCGCCCGCCTTCTTGCCCTGGACGGTGATGTCGGCCGTCTGTGCCCACGGCGTCTCGACGAAGCCCGTGGACGAGTAGGTGTCCGTCCCGAGCGACAGCCTCACGATGCAGACCTCGGGATGCTGCCAGCCCGGAGGGATGGCCGCCACGACCGCCTCGCAGGCCCGCGCGACGTCGGCCAGCGGGCTCCTGAGGATCTCCTCGATCCTGTAGAGGCACTCGAGCTCCTTCTCCCGCTCGCGGAAGAACCTGATGAGCTCGTCCGTCGTCCTCGCTGAGTCAGTCATGGAGGACCACCCCCCGGCCCGTCCTGCCGTCCACCTTCACGCGGAGCGGCGACGACAGCTGGACGTGACGCACGAGCTCGCCGGCGAAGCGAACGGGCTGCCGCTCCAGCCACGGCCAGTCGATGCCCCGCTCCTCGTCGTGCCGGACGCAGAAGTACAGGATCCGGAAACTCGTCACGTTGTGGAAGAAGTGCGAGCCCTGGCTGAGGACGAAGGGCAGGTTCGGCAGCGAGGACTCGACGATCACCTTGGCGCCCGAGATCTGTCCGAAGTTCGCCGGGATGCCGCCCAGCGGGTCGGTCGTGCCCCAGCGTCCGAACCCGATGAGAAGATACGGCCGGCGCGCCTCGACGAGCGCGGCGTTCACTCGCTCGAGCTCGTCGGGCACCTCGCTCGTCCTCATGATGTCGAAGCGGTCGGGCCTGACGTACACGACGTCGCGGATGTCGTCGAGGACGCCGTTGCCGAGGGCGGTCTCCGCCGACAGCAGGACGCCGTCGCCGACGAGCTCCTCCGGGTCGATGTCCACCGTCGCGTCCGACACGACCATCGGCCGCACCTGCAGGAACCCGAACTCGGCCGGCGCCCCGCCGTCGCGCGCGAGCCTGACCGCGAACTCCACCTCGACCATCGTGTCGAGCATGTCCTCGCAGACGTCCTTGAGCTGCAGAAGCAGCTCCGTCAGCGGGAGCATGTCCGCCTTGAGGATCGGCCCGAAGTCGATGACCCGCGGCCCCTTCTCGCCGATCCCGATCCGCACGCTGTCGTTCTCGGGCCTGTAGGTCGATGCGATGAGCGGAAGCGCCCCGTCGAACTCGGCGTCGCCGAGATCGGCGGTCACCATGTACTCGGTCTCGCAGATGGGATCGTACGCGGGCGGCTTGCCCATGTTGACGGCCCAGAACCGCGTCTGCGAGTTCTTCAGCATCGCCTGCGTGGACTTGAACGGCGGGGCGATCCTCGGGTACGCGGGCGAGAACGCCCACGACACGCCCTCGTCCACGATGGTGCGCCCGAGCCCGAGCGCGAGCTCGACGATCCCCTCCTCGGGCTGCGCGTGCGAGACCGGATAGAAGTTGTACGATCGAAGCACGCCCGAGATGTGCGGGTAGTACCGGTCGCCGAAGCGCGTGCCCACGACCTCCTGGACGATGACCGCCATCTTCTCGTCCATGGTCGAGTGGTGCGTCGCCTTCATGTAGTTCCGCGCCGACCTGAAGAAGGTCGA
Organism: Candidatus Effluviviaceae Genus I sp.; assembly: GCA_016867725.1. Lineage (NCBI taxonomy): Bacteria > Candidatus Effluviviacota > Candidatus Effluviviaceae > Candidatus Effluviviaceae Genus I sp. The sequence goes on along the minus strand of VGIX01000008.1, from coordinate 40,299 downwards.
CGCGTACACGTACTTGATCGCGTCGGCGAGTCCCCGGAACCGGGAGTCGGCGTCGGGCTGGTTGTTCGGGACCATCTTCGTCCCGTACACGCTCGCGAACGGCTCGAACATCGCGTCCTCGAGCAGGCTCGACGAGCGAACAGCTAGCGGCAGGTGTGTCTTCTCGACGATGGCGCGCAGATCTCCCACGAGCTGCACCGGGAGCGACGCGCGCTGGAAGGCGTGGGCGATGACGTCGTCGCGGGATTCGGAGTACGCGACCTCCTTCAGCCCGTTCTGCTTCATGAACGCGTCGAAGAAGTCGGTCGTGATGACCGTGAGGGCCGGGATCGCGACGGTGATCGCCGGGGCGAAGGCGTCCCTGAGCTTCGCGTCAAGGACGCCCTGCACCCGCGCCAGGCCGTGCGCCTTTCCGCCCAGCTCGCCCGAGCCGATGTACGTGAACCGCCCGGCCGCCGGCCGGGCGTTCCTGTCGAATCGCGACAGGGTGCCGTGGTGAGGGCTGTACTGCCTCCTGCGCATCGCGACTCACCCCGTGTGAGCGCCGGTGCGATGGAACTCGCGCGTCCGCCCGGGGAAGGCGCGGAGCGCGGTCACGCCCACCCGCGCTCCTTGCAGGCCTGCGCCACGCGCCCGATGGCGATGAGGTACGCGGCGTCGCGCATGTAGACCTTCCGCTTCTTCGCGAGTTCGCTGACGGCCGCGAACGCGGAGGTCATCTTCGTGTCGAGCTTGCCCAGCACCTCGTCCTTCTCCCAGAAGTAGTTCATGTTGCACTGGACCTGCTCGAAGTAGCTGCAGGTGACCCCGCCCGCGTTCGCGAGGAAGTCGGGGATCAGGAAGATCCCGCGCTCCTTGATGACCTTGTCGGCATCGGGGGTCGTCGGGCCGTTCGCGCCCTCGGCGATGATCTTGACCCGGTTGCTGATCCTCTTCACGTTCGCCGCGGTGATCTGGTTCTCCAGGGCGCCCGGCATCAGCACGTCCACGTCCTGCTCGATCCACGCGTCGCCTGGCAGGACCTCATACCCGAGCTCCTTGGCCTTCGCCTTGTCGATGCCTCCGAAGCGATCGGTGATGCTCCTGAGCTCCTGAAGGTCGACGCCGTTCTTCTTGCGGAAGGCGTACGAGGTCTGGTCCGCCTGGTCCCAGGATGAGACACAGATCACCTTGCCCCAGACTTGCTGGTAGAGCTCGATCGCGTACTGGGAGACGTTGCCGAACCCCTGCACGCTCATCGTCGTGTCGCTCGCCGGGATGTTGAGCTCCTTCAGCGCCTCGCGGATCGTGAACACGACGCCGTAGCCGGTCGCCTCGGTGCGCCCGAGCGACCCTCCCATGCCCACGGGCTTTCCCGTGATGAACCCGGGGAGCCTCTCGCCGCGGATGGTCTCGAACTCGTCGAGCATCCACAGCATGTGCTGGGGGCTCGTCATGACGTCGGGAGCGGGCACGTCGCGCAGAGGGCCGACGTCACGCGCGAGGTTGCGGACCCACCCGCGGCAGATCTGCTCCTGCTCGCGCATGCTCAGGTGGTGCGGGTCGCACACGACGCCGCCCTTGCCCCCGCCGAGCGGGATGTCGACGACCGCGGTCTTCCACGTCATCCACATCGCGAGCGCGCGCACGGTGTCGATCGTCTCCGCCGGGTGGAAGCGGATGCCGCCCTTGGCCGGGCCGCGGGCGTCGTTGTGCTGCACGCGGAAGCCGCGGAAGACCTTCACGCTCCCGTCGTCCATGCGCACGGGGATGCTCATGTGATACTCGCGGAGATTGAACCGGAGGAGGCTGCGGGTGCCCTCGTCGAGCTTGAGCATGTCGGCAACGTGATCGAACTGCGCCTGCGCCATCTCGAAGGCGTTGAACGACTTGTCGGCCATGCGCTCCCTTCCTTGTCGGCGGCCTGCTGCGCTTGGTTCCCTCGTGTTCGCCGGAGAAACCCAGGGGATTGTACGCCCCTGGACCGCGCCCGGTCAACACACCGAGCGGACCTCCCCCAGGGGGCGCGCGGCGGGGCGCGGGATGCGCGGCGCTTCGATGACGGCCCGTCAGAGGAGATCCTGCGGGTCCACGTCCACGGCGAGCGAGACGGAGTCCGGCAGCCTGAGCGCCGCTCGCTGCGAGAGCGCGCCCGCGACGAGCGCTCTGGCGGAGCCCGCCCTCCCACGCACGATGACCTGCCAGCGGAAGACGCCCTTGATCCTGCCGAGCGGCGCGGGCGCCGGACCGAGCACGTCCGGGCGCGGCCCGCGCATCTGCGACGCGCCTCGCTCGAGGAACTCGGCGAGCCGCGCGGCGGCGCGCATCACGCGTCGCTCGTCGCGGTCCCTCACCTCGACGGCGACGAGCCTCGCGAACGGCGGATACCCGAGGGTCTCGCGCTCCGCCACCTCGCGCTCGAAGAAGGGCGCGAACAGCTGCTCGCGCGCGAGCGTGATCGTGTAGTGGTCGGGCAGGTACGACTGCACGATGACACGGCCGCGCCGACCGCCGCGGCCCGTCCGCCCGGCGACCTGCGTGAGCAGCTGGAACGTCCGTTCGCCGGACCGGAAGTCGGGGAGGTTCAGACCCACGTCCGCCGCGACGACGCCGACGAGCCCGACCCCGGGGAAGTCGAAGCCCTTCGCCACCATCTGCGTCCCCAGGAGCACGTCCGTCTCCCCCGCCGCGAACGCCCCCAGGATCTTCCAGTGCGCGCCGCGCTGCGTCGTCGTGTCGGCGTCCATCCGCGCGACGCGCGCCTCGGGGAAGAGCTCGTGCACGGCCTTCTCGACGCGCTGCGTGCCGGGCGCCCCGTACCGAAGCGCGACGCCTCCGCACTTGGGGCAGCGCTCCGGGGCGGGCGCGGTGTGGCCGCAGTAGTGGCAGCGCATGGCGCGGTCCGCCGAGTGGTACGTGAGCGACACGTCGCAGTGCGGGCACCTCTCGGCGTGCCCGCAGCTCACGCACTGCACGAACGACGCGAACCCCCGCCTGTTGAGGAAGAGGATGATCTGCTCCCCGGCGGCGAGCGCGGCGGTCGCGGCGTCCCTGAGAAGGGGTGAGAACGCGCCCTCGGAGTCCACCGGCGCCTGCCCGCGCATGTCGACGACCTCGACGTCCGGGAGCGGCGCGGCGCTGATCCTGGAACCGAGCTCGACGAGACCGTACTTCCCGTCGCGCGCGTTCAGGTAGGTCTCGAGGCTCGGCGTCGCCGTACCGAGAAGGACGACGGCCTTCTCGATGCGGCCGCGCATGAGAGCGACGTCGCGCGCGTGGTAACGGGGCGAGTCCGCCTGCTTGTATGTCGCCTCGTGCTCCTCGTCCACGACGATCACGCCGAGGTTCGCGACGGGGGCGAACACCGCGGAGCGCGGCCCCACGACGACGCGGAAGAGCCCCTCGCGGATCGCGCGCCACGTGTCGTACCGCTCGGCCGTGGTCAGCCCGCTGTGCACGACCGCCACCGTGTCGCCGAACGCCGCCCGCATGCGCTGCACGATCTGCGGCGTGAGGGCGATCTCCGGAACGAGCACGATCGCGCCCTTGCCCCTCTCGAGCGCCGCGGAGATCGCCTCGCTGTACACGCGGGTCTTGCCGCTCCCCGTCACGCCGTGCACGAGGACGGTCTTCCCCTCGCCCTTCTCGATGCAGCCCCGGATGACGGCGCACGCGCGTTCCTGGTCGGGCGTGAGCGGGCCCTCATCGTCCATGCCCCACCCCTCGTACCCGACCGAGAGGCGCGGCCGGTCGCGCTCCCGGCGCCCGACCAGCCCCGCCTCCTCGAGCCTGGCGACCACGCCGGCCGCCACGCCCCGCGCTCGGAGCTCGGAGAGAGAAAGACCGTCCGGGGAGTCGGCCAACGCGGCAAGCGCCTCCGACTGACGAGGCGACCGGCGCGCAAGCTCCGACGCCCGCTCGCGCGCTTCGTCACCGCCCACGCGCAGGACGGCGACCGGCTCGGTCCCGACCGACGCGCGGGGCGCGCGGATCTCCTCGACGATCTCGACGAGACCGGCGCCGGCGAGCGCCGCGATGTCTCTCGCCCCACCCCTGCGCGCGCCCGCGTCCCGAAGCGCGACGGCGACCGACGCGGCGCCCCGCCGCCCCACGGCTTCGAGGATCCGGCGCCGCGGCTCCGACAGCCTGCTCCCGCGCGTCTCGAGCTCCCGGTGGCCGGCTTCCGTGACGCGCAGCGACCGCCGCCCTTCCGGGCACGTGCCGGGCGGCAGCATCGCGCGCAGCACCTCGCCCGGCGGCGCGAGGTAGTACTCGGAGATCCACGCGCCCAGCCTGAGCATCGCTCCGCCGAGGGCGGGCACGACGTCCACGACCTCGATCACGTCCTTGACGCGCGCGACCCGCGCCGTGGAGTTCTCCTCCACCACGACGCCGGTGAGCCGCCGACGCCCGAACGGCACGACGACGCGCGCGCCGACGACGGCCTGCGCGGCCATCTCGTCCGGCACGCTGTAGACGAACGTGCTCGCGACGGGGAGCGGCACGGCAACGGTCACGCACTTCCTGGTCATGGCGGTTCACCGGCAAGCCGCGTCAGCTTGCCACCAGGGGATCCAGGCGGGACGCGCTGGCGCTCAGCGCGAGGTCGTCGCGATGGCCCGTCGAGAGGAGGAAGTCGCCGACCGCCGCGATGACCACGCCGTTGTCCGTGCACAGGGCCTTGGGGGGAAAGACGCACTCGACGCCCACGCGCGCGGCCTCCTCCTCGATGCGGCGGCGCAGCGCGTCGTTCGCGGCCACGCCGCCGCCGACGCTCACGCTCGAGACGCGCTCGCGCTCGGCCGCGCGGATGGTCTTGACGGCAAGCGCGTCGATGACGGCCTCCTGGAAGCTGGCGGCGACGTCGGCGAGCTCCTCGCCCTCCGGTGTCCGCCCGAGCTCTCCAACCTTGAGGCGCACCGCCGTCTTGACGCCCGAGAAACTGAAGTCCAGGTTGCCGGCCTCCATCATCGCCCTGGGGAAGCGGTGCGCCTCCGCGTTCCCCCCGGCCGCCAGCCGCTCGATCACCGGGCCGGCCGGGTACGGAAGGCCGAGCAGCTTCCCCACCTTGTCGAACGCCTCGCCCGCCGCGTCGTCGCGCGTGCGCCCCAGCGTCCGGTACGCGCCCCACGCCTCGACGAGCACGAGCTCGGTGTGGCCGCCCGACGCGACGAGGCACACGGCCGGCAGCGCGAGATCGGGGCGCGTGAGCCTGAGCGAGAAGACGTGGCCTTCCACGTGATCAACGCCGACGAGTGGGATGTCCAGCGCGTAGGAGAGCGCCTTCGCGAACGAGACGCCGACGAGGAGGCAGCCCACGAGCCCCGGCCTGTTCGTCACGGCGACCGCGCCGAGGTCGGTCCAGCTCGCGCCGGCTCGCTCGACCGCCGCGCGCGCCACCGGCGCCAGGAGTCGCATGTGCGCCCGCGACGCGTACTCCGGCACGACGCCTCCGAACGCCGCGTGGACGTCCTGGGAGGCGACGACGCTCGAGAGCACGCTGCGGCCGTCCTTGAGAACAGCCGCAGCGGTCTCGTCGCACGACGTCTCGATGCCAAGAACAAGCACGGCCAGGCTCCCGCCTCAGCTACTCGAGCGTGACAGTGAACCGCGCGGGGGTCACCGATGTCAGGAGGGCCCCTTCAGGGAGAACGACCTCCGGGACGACCTCGTGGGTGCCTCTCGGGAGGCCCCGGGCATCAACGACGACCGCGACGTCCGCGGTCGTCAGCGCGTCGATGACGTGCGCGGGCCCGGACAGGTCGACGTCGGCGTTGGCCGGAGTCACCGCTGCCGACGCGCCCCCCGTCTCGCGCTCCACCCTCACCCTCACACCGGAAAGCCGCCTCGTTGAGGTCCCTTCGATGTCGACGGCCACTCGAACCTCCCTCGGGACCGCGTGCAGGTTCGCGTCGAGGGAGACATCCACCGTCCTCGTCGCTTCGATCCTCTCCCTGCGACCGGAGAGGTCGAGCGGCTCCGTGGGGGCCGACTCGAGCGCGGCCACGACGCGGGCCGGCCCGATCACGGCCACGGAGTCCGGGAAGCAGAGCGGCTCACCGACGAGGTAGTACCCCCGGGCCGGAGCGCCCTCGAGCACCGTCCGGACCGGGAGGCGCCGCTCGGCCACGCGGTCCAGGTGGATGTCCAGCACTCTCGGCTGGCGGACCTCGGTCACGGCCACGCGCGAGTCGCGCGGCAGCACGACGTCCGCTTCCGACAGGAACACGCGGATCGTCACCTCGGGGTCGGCGCCCGAGAGGTCGACGACCGCGTACGGCTCCCCCCACAGACCGAGTCTGAGCAGCTCCTTGTTCGCCCCGCTGAGGACGATCCGCGCCGACTCCGGAACGCGCGCGGCGGTCGTGAGCCCCTCGGGGACGCCCCTCAGCACGAGGGGAACAACGAACTCCCGCGCGGTCGTCTGCTCGCCCTTCGCGAGGAGCCACAGCACGAGGGCGGCGATCGCGGCGGCCACCTTCAGAGTGCGGTTCTGCGTGAGCAGGTCCCGGAGCGACACGGCGTGGCCTCACTCCCCTCTCACGATGAGGTCCTGACCAACGCGGATCGTCGCGTCGTCGCGCAGGCTGTTCGCGCGTCGCAGATCCTCGACGGTCATCCCGTAGCGCCGCGCGATGCTCCAGAGCGTCTCGCCGACCGCCACGCGGTGGCGGCCACCCGTGGCGACGATGGGCGCGTAGCGGTCGAAGTACGCCACGATGGCTCCGGCAAGGCACTCGGCGTACGCGGCTCGGTAGTCGGCGCCGCCGAGGTTCTTCCTGTCGTTCTTGTTCGTCAGGAACCCCACCTCGACGAGCACCGAGGGCATCTCAAGCGACTTGAGCACGACGAACCCAGCCTGCTTGACGGAGCACTTCGCCACTTTGCACCGCGAGAGCTCCGAGGAGATGATCTCCGCGAGGTCCGCGCTCTTCTCGATGCTGTCGGTCATCTTGAGGTCCACGAGGATCGAGAGCACGTCCTCGTCGGCGTCCGGCGATACGCCCCCGACCAGGTCAGCGGCGTTCTCCCTGTCCGCGAGCTCGCGGGCCTTCTGGTCCGTCGCCCCCCTGGGCGAGAGGAAGAACACCTCGGTTCCGTGCGCGTCCTTGTTGGGCGCGCTGTTGGCGTGCACGCTCACGAAGAGATCGCACTGCGCCTGCCTGGCGATCTGCCGCCGGCGGCCGAGGGACATGCCGTAGTCGCCGGTGCGCGTCAGCTTCGCCTCGACACCCGGGCGCGTCTCGAGCTCCTTCGCCAGCCGCTTGGCGATGTCGAGCACGATGTCCTTCTCGGCCAGCTTGCCGCTGACCGCCCCGGGGTCCTCGCCCCCGTGGCCGGCGTCGATCACAACGAGGCGCGGGCGGGTTGTCCCTGCCTGGGACGAGCGCGCCTGCGTCGGGGCGGCGCTCGGCGGCGACGCGGCAGGCGCGAGGCTCGGGGCGTTCAGGGCGGACTCGGTCGGCGTTCGCGCGGGGCTCTGGGTCGTTGCGGCCCCGCCGGCCGTGGAGGAGCCGTTGCGGAAGACGTCGATGACGACGCGGTGGGGCTTGCCCGCGTACGGCTTGAGATCGAAGACGTTGTGGGCCGACGGACGCGCGAGGTCGACGACGATCTGCACGCCCTTGCTGAGCTGGTTCAGCCGCACTCTCTCAACGAGGCCGTCGCCGACAGGCGTCGGCTCCGCCGAGCCTCCGAGCTGCGCCGCGGCGACGAACACGACGATGCGATCGGGACCGGTCAGCAGCCTCGTGGAGTGCTCAGGGGCCTCGTTGAGATCGACGACGATGCGGGTGTGATCGGGCGCGGTCCAGTGCCTGACCGCGGCAACGCGCTGCGCCGCGGGCGCGCTGAGCGTTGCGCCGAGAGCTGCGAGCAGCCCGAGGAGCGGCGCGATCCGCTGTCCGATCTGTCGCGTCAAGAGCGTGGTGCCTCCATGCCGATCGCCGCGGGCGACGGCGATCGGTCTAGAGCTGCGTCCGCGAGACCCTGCCCGGCCTCAAGGTCACGGTGACCGGGTTCGAGAGGTACTTCACGGCGGCGCGCCTGACGTCCTCGGCGCTCACGGCCTCGATGCTCCGGGCGAGGCGGTCGCTGGAGTCGTGGCCCAGGCGGGCGATCTCGCCGATCCCGAGCCGCCCGGCCCGCTCGATGTTCCTCTGCCCCGAGAGCGCCATCTGGCCGAGCAGCCGCTCCTTTGCCTCGGCCAGCTCGGCGTCCGGCACGCGCTCGGAGCGCAGCCGCTCGATGATCTCCCCGAGCGCGGCGGCCGCCGCGTCAACGTCGGCCGTCGAAGCGAACAGGACGAGCCGCCCCTGCTCGACGCCCTCGGGATTCAGCACGCCGGCCTGAGACGACGACGCGTCATCGGGCGGCAACGCGTCGCGGATGCGCCCGCGCGCCGCCTTCCCTTCGCCGAGCACGGATGCCAGCACGCGAACCGCGGCGCCGTCGTGCGACCCCATGGGGGGAGTCGCGAAGCCGATCGTGACGCACCCCCGGCTCACGTCGCGATGGAACTCGTAGCTGACCGGCTCCTTCGGCTGCTTGAGCGGGATCCCGCGAGGTGGAACCCTGCCGCTCGCGCACGCCGCGAAGCAGGCGCCGAGCTTCCGCATGGCCTCGTCCTCGCGGAAGTCGCCCACGGCGGTCACGACGATGTTCCCACCCCTGTAGCGGTCGGCGTAGAACCGTGTCACGTGGTCCCGTGTCAGGGCGGCCACGCCGCTCTTCGTGCCGCTCGGAGGAACGGCGTACGGATGCCCTTCGAACAGGATCTCGTTGAGCCGCGCGTAGCATGCCGCGAACGGGTCGTTCAGCGCGCGTTCCTGATCCTCCACGACCCTCCGCTGCACGATCGGGAGGTCGCGGCCGTCGAACGCGGGCTGTGTCACGAGAGCGGACAGCACGTCGATCGCGGCATCGAACTGGTCGATGGTGGACACCACGTAGATCTCCGTGAAGTCCTCCGTCGTGTACGACCCGAGCCTGATCCCGCGGTCGTCCACGGTCTCCTCGATCTCCGCGCGCGGGATGGTCGTCGCGCCGGAGAGCAGAAGCTCGGCGGTGACACGGGCAAGGCCCGACAGCCCCGGCGGGTCGTGCTTGGACCCGGCGTCCACCAGCACGGAGACCGCGAGCACCTTGTTCCACGGGCTCGGGACCGCGATGAGGGTCACACCGTTGCCGAGACGCCGCTTGACGACGTCCCCGGCCTGCGTCGGCGCGCCCGCTCCCAGAAGCGCGGCCGTCACAAGGGCCAGAGCGACCGCCCGCTTCGCCGGACTCATGTTCTGCCTCATCCTCCCCAGAGTCGACGGCGCCCGCCGAGCGCGTCGCTACTTCACCCAGTGCGGCTCAAGCACGACCGTGGCGCGTGACTCGGGCCGCAGGTACTTCACCGCGGCTCCCCGCAGGTCCTCCACGGTGACCGCCTCGATCCTGTCGAAGTACGAGTCGGCGTAGCCCTCGTCGGCCACGATGAACCAGTACCCCTCGTAGGCGGCCTGTTGCGCTGCCGTCTCGGAGGCGAAGACCATGTACGACGTGAGAAGCGCCTTGCCGCGCGCGAGATCATCGGCGTCGAGTGGCCGTTCGGCGAGCGACTCGACGACATCGACGACGGCCGCCTCCGCGGCGAGCGCGTTCACGGGGTCCAGCTCCATCCAGATGAAGCAGGGGCTCGCCTGCGTCCTGGTGTACCACCCGCCGCCGACCGACCATGCGATCCCGCGCTCGGCCACGAGCGCCCTGCTCATTCTGGAGGACCTGCTTCCGGCCAGCGCCATCATGAGGACGTCGGCGGCGACGTGGTCCTCATCGCTCACACCCGGTCCGGGGAACCCGATCATCATGGTCGCGCGTTCGGAGTCGGTCTCGATGCCGGCGTCCACACGCGCCGGGGCCGTGAGCCACTCGACCGACGAGGACCACGGCTCGGCGCGCTCTCCGGCCGCGACGCCCGAGAACGCCTTCTCGGCCCTGTCGGCCGCGTCGCGCGGCTCTGCGTTCCCCACGACGACGACCACCATGTTCGCGCCGACGTAGCGGCGCGACCACCAATCCTCGAGCACAGAGGCATCGATCGCGGCCAGGTCGGACGCGGAAGCGGCAGGCGGTCGCGCGGTCGGATGTCGCGGCATGATCGCCGCAAGACACATCTGAAGGGCACGGTCGATGGGACGGCTCATGAGCGAGGCCGTCCGCCTGACGACGGCGGTCTTCGCTCGCTCGACCGATGCGGGCTCGAGGGGCGGGCGAAGCACGGCATCGCTCAACGCCCGGAGCGCGAGATCCAGGTGTCGACCGGGCACCGTCACCTCGTAGCAGACATGATCCTGGCTGTGCTCGGCTTCGGTCCTTCCGCCGACCGCCTCGACGGCGAGCGCAGCCTCCCCCGCGCCCGAGAGGGCCGGCGAAGGCCGCACCAGCTCCGAAAGGACGCTCGATGCTCCGGCGTCCCTCGGGGACTCGTAGATGGTGCCGTCCCGCACCCAGACCTGCACGGAGACGACGTCCGCCGCCCGGCTGGGCTTGGCGATGATCGTGAGGCCGTTCTGCAGATGCCGCACCTGAGGACCGCTCGGCTCCTGCCTCGCGCAGCTCGCTCCGACGAGGAGCAGCGCGGCCAGAAGCGAGCGGGACAACCGTGCCATCCTGACCTCTCAAGCCGTCCGCGAGGTGGCGCCCGCCGCGCCGCAAGCGCGGCGCATCGGGCCGGAGCCGCGGGGCCGCAGTCGCCCGCGTCAAGCGCTGAATACTATGGAACGAGCGGAAGACCCGTCAAGGTGTTTCGACCCAGCGGGCGCCGAGAGGTCGAGCGCGGTGACGCGCGCTCCGACGGGCTAGTTCAGATAGATCCTGAGGCTGCTCAGATCGGGCGAGCTCCGGAGCTTCCCGATCGCCTCTTCCTTGATCTGGCGGATGCGCTCACGGGTGAGACCCAGCATCACGCCGATCTCCTCGAGCGTCTGCTTGCGGGCACCACCCAGACCGTAGTAGTGGCGGAGGATCGTGCGCTCCCTGTCGGTGAGCGCCCCGAGCGCGGTGCCCAGCTCCTGCCCGAGCGACTCGTAGTGCAGACTGGCGAGGCCCGGGTCGCGGGTCTCGTCCGCCACGAGGTCGGACAGCTCGAGGCCGTCCTCCTGCGAGAGGGGCGCGTCGAGCGACAGGCTCCCGACCGAGAGCTCCCTGAGCGTTTCGACGTCGTTCACCTTGAGGCGCATCGCGCGCGCGAGTTCCCTGTCCGTCGGCTCGCGCCCGGACTCCTGCCTCAGGCGCTCGATGATCCTCCACATCCGCCTGATCGCTCCCGCCTTGTTGAGCGGCAGCCGCATCGCGCCCGACTGCTCGGACATCCCCTTCAGGATCGAGTGCCGGATCCACCACACGGCGTACGTGATGAACTTCTGCCCCCGCGTCGCATCGAACCGCTTCGCGGCCTCGAGCAGACCGAGGTTTCCCTGGTTGATGACGTCCATGATCGGGGCGCCGGTGCGGCGCGCGTACACCTTGGCGACGCTCACGACGAACCTGAGGTTCGCCATGACGAGCTTGTCGCGCGCGCTGCGGTCCCCTCTCAGGATCCGCCGCCCCAGTTCCTGCTCCTCGGCCCGCGTCAGCAGCGGCGTCCGGGAGATCTCCTGGAGGTACGACTCCAGGCTCCTGTCTTCCTCAGTGAGGCTTCCGTAGTACGGCACTCCCCACCCCTCCTCTCCGCACCTCGCGCGTCACTTCGGCCTGACTGCCACGAAGTACTTCGCTTCGCCACGCTGGATCCGGAAAGCGATCGCGCGCTTCGAGCCCGCGAGCGCCGCGGCAGCGTCACGGTAGTCCTTCAGACCGGCGACGCTCCTGCCGCCGACCTCAAGAATGACATCTCCGCTCTCCAGGCCCGCAGCCGCGGCAGCGCTGCCGGGCTCGACGCCGACGACGAACACGCCCGTGCTCGCGCTCGGCTGCACCTGGCGGGCGATCGGGTCATCAAGACCCACGACCTCGATGCCCAACCACTTTTCGCTTCCGGCAGTCTCCGGCTCCGGCGCGGCCGCCACCTCGTCCGGCCGCTCGGCAAGCGTTGCCGTCAGGCGCTTCGTCTGCCCGTCGCGCACGATCGTCACGGGGACCTTCTCTCCCGGCGTCACCGAGGCCACGACTCGCCTGAACTGGCTCATGCTCTTGATCTCGGTGCCGGCGAACTCCACGATGACGTCGCCCGGGGTGATGCCGGCGTTCGCGGCGGGCGTCCCGGTCTCAACGCTCGCGACGATGACGCCGTCCGTGTCGTCGAGCCCCGTCGCCTCCGCGAGCTCGGCCGTGATGTCCTGCGGCACGATGCCCAGGTAGCCCCGAACGACTTTGCCCTTGTCGAGCAGCGACTCCGCGACATGCCGCGCGATGTTGATCGGAATCGCGAAGCCGATGCCACCGGCCGCTGCGTTCACCGCGGTGTTGACCCCCACCACCTCACCATCGATGTTCACCAGCGGGCCGCCGCTGTTCCCGAACGTGATGGATGCGTCCGTCTGGATGAAGTCCTGATAGAGCGGCGCGCCGCCACGGATGCGCAGGTCGGACCTGCCGAGGGCGCTCACGACGCCCACGGTCACGGTGCCCTTGAGCTCGAGGGGGTTGCCCACAGCGATCGCCCAGTCCCCGACCCGGAGACCGTCGGAGTCGCCCAGCTTCAGGGCCGGGAGGTTCTCCCCCTTGATCCTGAGGACGGCGATGTCGGTGCTGGGGTCGCGGCCGACGACTTCGGCCAGGAAGGGGCGCCCGTCCGTCAGGGTCACCTCGATCCTGTCCGCGCCCTGGACCACGTGGTTGTTCGTGAGGATGTAGCCCCGATCGTCGTAGATGAACCCGGATGCCGACCCTGGCATCTCGTACTCCCGCTCCCGCTCCTGGCCGAAGTAGTCGCGGTACATCCGCTCGCCGAAGAAGTCGCGGAGCATGCCGCGGAACGGGTCGTTCGTGACCTTCACCGTGCGCTTCGTGTCGACGCTCACGACGGCGGGCAACACGGCGTCCGCGACGGCGACGAAGGGGCTGCGCCCACCTACGGCGGCGGCCGCTTTCGAGAGACTCACGTGCGACGGCTCGTCGGCCGCGGAGTCCGCTGACCACCCGCAGTGGGCTGTCACGAGGCTGCCCAGGACGACACCTGCCGCGACGAGGATCGCTCCACTGACCACCGCGCCGGCTCCAGCTCGCACGTGCCTCATCTCGGCTACCTCCTGTCGTTGGAACCGCGCTCGCCGTACCTCGCGCGATCCGCCCGGATGCGTTCGATCTCGCGCTCGAGCTTCGCCACATCGGCGCGAAGCGCCGCAATGCGCTTCACCGCCGACGCGATCTCCTCGTCCTCCGGAATGTCCGCCTGCGTGCCGCGCTCGAAGAGGTCGAAGACGCGCCCACCGACCTCGCTCATCGTTCGCGCGATGGACCGGTTGAGCCGCAGAATCTCCACCTTCGCGCGGCCGACCTGCGACAGCTCCTCAGCCTTGTCCGCAGCGTAGACATAGCCGTCGAGTATCGCGTTCTTCACGTCGTCCCACAGGCTTGCCATGGCGATGGCCCTCCGCTGCTGCGGCCTTTCGCTTGCCGCAGCGAGTCCGGGATCCTATACTCGCAGGGGGGTACTGACACTGGTGGCTTCGCAGAAGTTGAGCCGGGAGGGAACCCCCAAGACCGTCCCCGAACCCGGTAGCTTGGATGCCAGCATATGGATGAAGTTGCACCGGGTCAAGGGCTTTTGGCCGGCCTGAGACCCGCTCACGCGCGCACCGCGCCCGCTTCTCTCGCGTCCGAGGCACGACACCAGAATGGTCTACTTCATAGCGGATGCCCATCTCGGCTCCGAGTCCCCCGCGAGCGAGCTTGCCAAGGAGCATGATCTCCTTCACTTCCTCGCGCACCTGAGCGGGCGCGCGAGCATGCTGTACGCGGTGGGCGACCTCTTCGACTTCTGGTTCGAGTTCCCCCGAAGCAAGCCCCGCGCGTATCAGCAGATGCTGAGCGCTCTCCGGTCGCTCACGCGATCCGGAGTTGCGCTGCGGTTCATCGGGGGGAATCACGACTACTGGGCCGGCCCGGTCTTCGAGAGACTCACGGGAGGTAGCGTCCACAGGCAGCCGGTGGTGGAGACGCACTTCGGAAAGCGCCTATTCATAGCGCACGGCGACGGTCTCCCGGCGGGCGACCGCCGCTACAAGGCGCTCAAGGCCGTCATCAGGAGCCGCGCGGCGATCGCGGGCTTCAGCCTCGTCCCGCCGTCGATCGGGTGGTCCATGGCCCGCTGGGCTTCGGGCCTCTCGGAGATCACGGAGGAGCGCATCCAGCGCGCGCTCCCGCCCATGAGAACGTTCCTTGAGACCAAGCTGCTCGAGGGCTTCGACGGGGCCGTCGTGGGGCATGTCCACAGGCAGTGCATGTGGAGGACGGCGCACGGCACCGCCGTGATCGTGGGTGACTGGATGTGGACCAGGTCCGTGGTGGAGCTCGGCGAGAGCGGCTTCAGGCTGCTTCGCTGGGACGGGGACTCACTCGTGCCGTCGCAGCCCCAGGGCGGCTGCAGGCCGCCCGGCGGCGAGTCAGCCGATGACTCCCGCGTTGCGCCCTAGAGCTCGACCCCGAGCGACAGCCGGTGCGTGTCTCCGAGGTCCGAGTAGAACGGAACGTACGCGTAGTCCAGCCTCAGGTTCCGGACCCTCGCCCCAAGGCCGACCGAGACGTTCTGATTGTCCCAGCCCGTTCGATACCCGAAGCGCAGCGCGACCGCGTTCGCGTAGGCGAACTCGAACCCGAAGTGCGTCTTCGTGTCACCGTCGCTCGGCAGCACGACATCGCTGACAACGAGAAGCCGGCCATTCAGACCGGTGACCGGCGTGTCGTATGCGGCGCCGATGCGGTAGGCGACCGGAAGATCGAACTTCTCCTCGACGAAGCTCATCTGGGGACCGAGGTTCTGGACGGCCAGACCGGCGGAGAGACCCTCGACCATGGGGATGCTGTACCTTGCGCCGAGGTCGGCCGCGACGCCCGTCGCCAGCTCGTCGTCGATCTTCTCATGCAGGTACTTGAGCGAAGCTCCGACGTCGAGGCAGTCGGTCAGCCGACGCGCGTAGGCGCCCGTGACGGCGAAGTCGAAGACGCCGAAGTGACCGATGGGCTCAGACGTGGGGCCTTCCCGCCTCTCGAGATCGTCCATGTACAGCCCGAAGACGCCGAGACCGAACGCCTGGTGCCCGTACGATCGCACGCCGCCCAGGAACTCGTACCGCACGCCCTCGAACCACTCGCTGTGCATCAGGAGCACGTCGATGCTCTCGACCTGCACGCAACCGGCGGGGTTCCAGTAGAGGCAGGACGCATCGCCCCCCACGGCCGTGTAGGCATCGCCCATGCCTATCGCTCTCCCGCCCACTCCCAGCTTGAGGAAGGCGAGACCCGCGGTGCCGTCTTCGGCGACGGCCATTGCCGGGATCAACGCGAGGGCGGCAGCAAGTGCGAGAACGAGCGCGCGGGCCATGGGGTCCTCCTGCGGGATCATCGGTCACGGACGCGGGGGCTTCCCCCCGTGCATGCGGTGAGAACCGGCCTCCCGAGTGGTGCCTCTTCGGGCGTTCTTCGTCGCGACGCGGCGTCGAGCTCAGTGAGGCTGCGGACGTAGCACACGAGACGCCGCACGGGCCAGTTTAGTCAACCGCCGGAGGGCGTGCAAGGAGCATGTGGGCCGCCGTCACGGCGCCCGCCACCCGTTCGGCGGGTGCCGGGCTGAGGAAGACCTGCCCCTTTTCAGATCGCCCCCCGCCCGGCCCCTACCGCGTCTCGCGCGAGACACAAGCGCTTGCCCTCCCTGATATCAAGCGGCGTGCCAGCGCCGGCGACAGGGGAGTCATGGGGGCGAGAGCGCGCCTAACCGCTGAAGGCGCCACGGTATGCCCGGGTGGAGCGGTTTGCGGCTGATGGCGGCCCCTCGGCATGGGCGCCCGTCCTGTCAACACGGGTGACACCGGGGAGTGCTCACGCTGGGGCCACCGTCGACGGAGTGACCGCCGGCGTGGCTGTTGACCTGCCAGGCGAAGAGCGTGATACTCGTCTTCAGGAGCGGTGACCGGGGCGAGACATCCGTGGCCGCGCGACAGCGCGCAGGCCACGAGAGCGTCTCCCCGCGGACCGGAGGTGGGCGATGCGTCGGCCCCTTGCGATCTCGATCATGCTGGCCGCCGCGGCGGCCTTCGGAGGAGGGTGCGCGAACCCCGCGAACAGCGACGACCAGGCAGACCTCCCGCCGCTGCGCACGAGTCCTGCGAAGGTCCTGGAACGGCTTCAGTGGGCATACGACAACATGGACGTCGAGGTCTACCTCGACTGCCTGGCCGCGGACTTCATCTTCCTCCTGAACCCGCGTGACGTCGAGAACGACCCCGACCTCGAGCCCGGGTACTGGGGAAACGCGGAGGAGCGCGTCATTCATGAGCAGATGTTCGGGGCAGAAGGCGATCACGCCGACAACATCCTCCTCACGCTGACGCAGGTGGGCGATCCCCTCCCGGTGGATCCGGGCGACGGGACGGGTACCCACTACCAGTACAAGGAGGCCGTGGACCTCAGAGTGTACATGGGGGCGTGGACCTACCTGGCGACGGCACCGTCCCTCTTCCGGCTCCGGATCGACCAGGACGAGACAGGCCCGCAGGGCGAGCAGTTGTGGGAGATCTGGCGCTGGCAAGACCTCGAGGGCGCGCGGAGCGGGCGCGGCGCGGAAAGCTCGTGGGGGTCCATCAAGGCCCTGTTCCGTTAGGCCGATCGAGGGATGTCCGGGGGGGAAAGTGAGAGCAAGACGAACGACGGCGGTGATCGCGGCGGCATGGCTCGCGTTCCTTGCGGGACTCGGGCTCTCGGGCTGCTCGAGTCCGACGAAGACCGACGATCCGGTCGAGCTCCCCTATCCTCTTCGCGCAAGCCCCGACAGCCTCATCGCGCAGTTCGTGTGGGCGTACGAGAACATGGACCTCGAGGTCTACCTGGACTGTCTCGCCGACAGCATGCTCTTCTACCTGAGCGAGCGGGACGTCGAGAATGATCCGGAGCTCGAGCCCGGCTACTGGGGGAAGGCCGTGGAGCAGGCCATCCACGAGAGCATGTTCGGCGACGGGCCGCTGAGCCCCAGCCGCATCGAGCTCAGGCTCACGCCCGTGGCGATCGAGACCCTGAGAGCGCTTGGGGGACAGGGTCGCCCGATCGGCTGGCGGTACCGGGAGGCGGTCGATCTGCGCATCTACATCGGCGTGTGGACATACTGGGCGACCATGCCGAGCCTCTTCGAGATCCGCCTGGATCCCGACGACGTCGGGCCCTCGGGCGAGCCCCTGTTCGAGATCGTCGAGTGGCAGGAGCTGGACGACTGGCTGGGGCGAGCGGGTCGCGAGCAGACGTCATGGGGAGCCATCAAGGCTCTGTACCTCGGGCGCGGGGTGAAGCCTCTCCCGGAGCGGGACTGAGAGACCGATCGTGACCGACCTTCGCCCCCGCGGCCCCGGCGCCGCGATGCCTGAGCCGTTCGCGGCCCCGCAGCCCCCGACCCAGCCTCCGCGAAGCCCGATCCACCCCTACGCCCGCGTTGCGCTCTTCCTTCTGGGCTACCTCCTCGTCGCCGTCGTGCTGTCCCTGGCCGGCATGGTCGCGTTCGGCGTCATGCACGCGTTCGGCCTCGTGGCGCTCCCAGCGATCGACGAGCAGCTGCTCGCGAGGGGCACCGAGGGCATCATGGAGTGGCTGTCGGACTTCATGCTGCCGACGGTGATCCTGCTTGGGCTCTACAGCATCGGTTACACGTGGGCGTTCGTTCGCCTCGTCGACGGGAGGCGGCTTCGCACGCTCGGTCTCGAGCGCAGGCCAGGGTGGAGCGCCCAGTTCTGGAAGGGTGTGGGGCTCTCGTTCGTCATCCTGCTCGGCGTCTTCCTGCTCTCGCTTGCGTCGGGGGCCGTTGAGCTGCGCGGGTTCGCGCGGCCGGCGCCCGACGGCACGAACGCTGCCGGCTACCTCGTCGGGGTCCTCGCCGCCTTCCTCCTCGTCGGGTTCTACGAGGAGCTCATGTTCCGCGGCTACGTGCTGCAGACGCTCAACGAGCGCGCGGGAAGAGCGGCATCCGTCATCGTCTCGTCCGCCGTCTTCGCCGTCATGCACGGCGTCAACCCCGGCGCGAACGCGATGGCGGTCCTGAACATCGCCGCCGTGGGAGCGCTTCTCTCCTTCCTCTTCTTCCGCACGGGCGCGCTCTGGATGCCCATCGGGTTCCACTTCGGGTGGAACTTCCTCCTCGGCTACGTCTTCACCCTCCCCGTGAGCGGCCTCCCGCTGCGCGGCATCCTGGACGTCGCGGAAGCGACGGGCGCCGAAGGCGCGGCAGGCCGCTTCGGTCCGGAGTCCAGCCTCGTCACGACCCTCGCGCTGGGCGTCTGGGCGGCGTGGCTCATCGCGCGGCGATCCCGGCGCCACCGCTCCGGCTGACCCCCGCCTGAGGGCGCGGGAAGCGAAGCGGGCGGCACCGCCCCGCGCCGCCCGCCGCGATCGCACAGCCGATGGGTGCGCGGCCATGCGATCCTCACCTGCGATCCTCGTATCACTCGAGCACGGCCGCGATCCCCGGGCAGTCGAGCGCGTCGGCGAGGGTCTTCACGCCGGCCGCGTCCCGTCCGTCACGGCCCGACACCGAGGCCATCGCGCGCGCTCCGATCAGGACGCTCACCTCACGGAGCCCGCGCTCGTCGGAGGTCTCGACCGCGTCGAACCCGCAGGCCGTCGTCGTCCGCATGCCCGGGTGGCCCGCCATGGACGCGAGCGCCGGGTTCCTCGCCATCATGCGAAGGGAGCCGAGGAGCGGCGAGTCCACGGCGATGGACACGCCGATCGTGGTGCCCGCGGGCGTTCCGTACGAGCGCGACACCACGAGGCCGCCCGCGGAGCCCGCCCCCTTCGGATCGGTCCCCGCCTCCTTGAGCGGCCCGGCGGTCCAGCCGCTCGGAGCCGCAGGGAGGAACTCCGCCAGCCGCGCGGCGAGCTGTGCGCGCAGGAGGAGCAGCGCCGTCTCGAGCCCCGCCCCGGCGCCGACGAGGTTCCCCGCGCCATACGCAGCCTGCGCGGCGGCGATCGCATCCGTCACCTCGTCCGCGCGAGCGGGCGCGGCCGCAAGCGCAGCGATCGCGATCGCCGCGACCAGCGCGGCCGTTCCGAATGCCCTCATGGTCATGGCCTTCCTCCGATCTCGGCGACGAGGACCTTCCTGGAGCGCGGGCCGTCGAACTCGCAGAAGAACACGCCCTGCCAGGTCCCGAGGACAAGCCGCCCGCCGCGCACGAGCAGGGTCCGCGAGCAGCCGATCAGACTCGACTTGATGTGCGCGTCCGCGTTTCCCTCAGTGTGGCCGTAGTCGCGCGACGCGGGCACCAGCCGCGACAGCGCGCGTTCGATGTCGCTCGCGACGTCGGAATCGGCACTTTCGTTGATGGTGACGGCGGCTGTAGTATGGGGAACGTAGACGACGACGGCCCCGTGCTCGAGGCCCATCTCAGCGACCGCGCGCTCGACGTCGCGCGTGATGTCAACGAGGGCGGTTCGTGACGGGGTTCTGAGGGTGATCGTCCTGTCCATGGGGCGCCCCCTTTGCCTCGGAGCGGCGCGGTCGTCGGCCGGCGGCGGGATGATACGGGGCCGCGGGCGCGGTGTCAACGGGGCGCCGGGCGACCCACGGGGGGAAGGCGACAGTGGCAGGCACGACGCAGGCGACCTTCGCGGTCACGGGCATGTCGTGCGCGGCGTGCTCGGGAAGGGTCGAGCGCGCGATCGGCGCGGTGCCCGGTGTGACCGCCGCGTCGGTCAACCTCGCGCTCAGGACCGCCAGCGTCGCGTTCGACCCCGCGCGCGCGACGCCCGAGGCCATCGCGGAGGCGGTGCGCGCGGCGGGCTACGGCGCCGCGCTCGAGACGCGGTCCACGGAGTCACGGGAGGAGCGCGAGGCACGCGAGATGAACGCGCTGCGGCGAGATCTCGTCGCCGCGGCCGCGCTGTCCGCCGGCGTGTTCGTTCTGGGCATGCCGCACTTCTTCCCCTTCGTGCACCACGTCCCCGTGGCCGTTCGCAACGTCGTGTCCTTCGCGCTGGCGACGCCCGTGATGTTCTGGCCCGGCCGCCGCTTCTTCCAGGGGCTTGCCACAACGCTCCGCCGCCGGACCGCCGACATGAACACGCTCGTCGCCATCGGCACAGGAGCGGCCTACACCCTGAGCACGGTCGCCACGTTCGCGCCGCGCGCGTTGCCCCACGGAGGCGGCGACCACGGCGGCCACGTGTACTTCGAGTCGAGCGCGATGATCATCACCCTCGTCCTCCTGGGGCGCTACCTCGAGCGGAGGGCCACCGGCAGGGCCTCGCAGGCCGTGAGGAAGCTCGCCGGGCTCGCGCCGAAGCGCGCGCGCCTCGTCCGCGGCGGCGCCGAGACGGAGGTCCCCGCGGACGAGGTCGTCCCGGGCGACGTGGTCGTGGTTCGGCCGGGCGAGCGCGTCCCCGTGGACGGCGTCGTATCGAGCGGCGCATCGGCCGTGGACGAGTCGCTCGTCACGGGCGAGAGCGCGCCCGCGGACAAGGGGCCGGGAAGCGAGGTGGTCGGAGGCACGATCAACACCACGGGCTCGTTCACCTTTACGGCCACGCGCACGGGGCAGGCGACGGTGCTCGCGGGGATCATCAGGATGGTCGAAGAGGCGCAGGGGTCGCGCGCGCCCATCCAGCGCCTCGCCGACCGGGTTGCCGCCGTCTTCGTGCCCGCGGTCCTCGGCGTCGGGCTCGTCACGCTCGCCGCGTGGCTCCTCTTCGGCCCGGAGCCCCGCCTCGCGCCCGCGCTGCTGTCCTTCGTGTCGGTGCTCGTCATCTCGTGCCCGTGCGCGATGGGGCTCGCGACGCCGACGGCCATCATGGTCGGCACCGGCCGCGCGGCCGAGATGGGGATCTACGTCCGCGGCGGCGCCGTGCTCGAGACCGCGCACCGCCTCACGACGGTCGTCCTCGACAAGACGGGGACGCTCACGGCAGGCAGGATGTCCTTCGCCGGCGCGTCGCCGGCGCCGGGGGTCACGGAGAACGAGCTCGTCGCGGTCGCCGCGGCCGCCGAGCGACCCTCGGAGCACCCGATCGCGGCCGCCGTCGTGTCCGAGGCGTTGCGCCTCGGGCTGGCCGTGGACGGCGCACAGGGGTTCGAGGCGCTGCCCGGCCGCGGCGTGCGCGCCTCGGTCGGCGGCGCGACCGTGATCGTGGGCACGGGCGCGCTCCTCGCGGAGCACGGCGTCGCCGCCCCGGACGGCGCAGGCGACGCGCTCGCCCGGAAGGGCCTCACTCCCCTCCTGGTCACCCGGGACGGCCGCTACCTGGGCGCGATCGGGGTCGGCGACACGCTCCGGCCCGAGGCGAGGCGTGCCGTCGCCGATCTGCGAGGCATGGGGCTTTCGGTCGTGATGCTCACCGGTGACCGCGAGCGGACGGCCCGCGCGGTGGCCGGCGAGGCCGGCATCGACCGCGTGCTCTCCGAGGTCCTCCCCGACGGCAAGGTGGCGGCCGTCGAGCGACTCCGCGCCGCGGGCGAGGTCGTGGCCATGGTGGGCGACGGCATCAACGACGCTCCGGCCCTCGCCACCGCCGACGTCGGCGTCGCGCTCGTCACGGGGACCGACGTGGCCGCCGAGGCCTCGGACATCACGCTCCTTCGGCCCGACCTCACCGGGGTCGCCACCGCCGTCAGGCTGTCGCGCGCGACGATGCGGGTCATCCGCCAGAACCTGTTCTGGGCGTTCTTCTACAACACGGTCGGCATTCCCATAGCGGCCGGCGCGCTCTACCCCGCCTTCGGCATCACGCTCCAGCCGATGTACGCGGCGCTCGCGATGGCCTTCTCGTCCGTGTCGGTCGTGTCGAACTCGCTCAGGTTGCGCCGCGTCAGGCTGACGCCCGCACCTCGGCGGCAGACGAACGGCGCGGCGGCCGCACAGGCCTCCGCGTGACGCCGACAGGGCGATTCCCATTGACGCCCGAATACCGGCGCCTATATAGGTTAGGTAAGCCACCCGGCCGACCCCGCATGCGCCGCGTCGAGGGAGGCGCCGGCGGCAGAGGCCATCCTGAAGGGAGAAGGACATGCTGATCGCTCTTCTCATCGTGATCGGAGTCATCGTCCTCTACGTGATCGGGACGTTCAACGGACTGGTCGTCCTCAGGAACCGCATCGAGAACGCGTGGTCCCAGATCGACGTCCAGCTCAAGCGGCGGACCGACCTCATCCCGAACCTCGTCGAGACCGTGAAGGGGTACGCGTCGCACGAGAAGGAGGTCTTTCAGAGGGTGACGGAGGCGCGCGCCGCGCTCATGAAGGGCGGTGGCGTGAAGGAGCAGGCTGAGGCCAACAACATGCTCACCGGCGCCCTCAAGTCGCTCTTCGCGGTCGCCGAGGCCTATCCGGAGCTCAAGGCCAACCAGAACTTCATGATGCTGCAGGAGGAGCTGGCAGGGACGGAGAGCAAGATCGCCTACGCGCGCCAGTTCTACAACGACACCGTCCTCAAGTACGACAACATGCGGGAGAAGTTCCCGTCCAACATCGTCGCCGCCATGTTCAACTTCGCCGCGAGGGACTACTTCGAGGTCGGCGAGGCGGAGCGTGAGCCGGTGAAGGTGAAGTTCTAGGCCGTCGCAACGTGCCGCGGGCCCTGCGCGGGCGCCACTGGCGACCCCGGGGCCCGCGGCGCTCCACCGTCCGGAGCCTGAATCCATGTGGGAGCAGATCTCGAGCAACAAGGCCAAGTCCGGGCTGCTCGTCGCCTTCTTCGTGGCGTTCGTCATCTTCCTGGGCTGGATCTTCGGAAAGACCACGGTGTGGGGACCGGTCGCCCCCGTCATGGCGGCGATCATCGCGGGCGTGATGGCGTTCGCGGGATACTACAACAGCGACAAGATCGTCCTCGCCATCAGCAGGGCCCGGCCGGCCACCAAGCAGGAATTCCCCTACCTCTACAACACGGTCGAGGGGCTGGCCATCGCCGCCGGCCTGCCGATGCCGAAGCTCTACGTCATCGACGACACGGCCCCGAACGCGTTCGCGACGGGCAGGAACCCCGAGCACGCCGCCATCGCGGTGACGACGGGGCTCCTGCAGAAGCTCAACCGCGCTGAGCTCGAGGGCGTCATCGGGCACGAGATGGCGCACATCGCCGACTACGACATGCTGCTCATGACGCTCACCGTCGTGATGGTCGGGACCGTCGCGCTCGTGAGCGACTGGATGCTGCGGTCGTTCCTCTGGGGGGGCGGGAGGCGTCGCCGCGACGTGGGCGGCGGGCAGGCCGGCATGATCCTGATGCTCGTCGCGCTCGCCCTCGCCATCCTCTCCCCGATCATCGCGCAGCTGATCCGGCTCGCGATCTCGCGGCGCCGCGAGTTCCTCGCGGACGCCAATGCGGCGAGGCTCACGCGGTATCCTGAGGGCCTCGCGAGCGCGCTCGAGAAGCTGGACCGAGACCGCGAGCCGCTCGAGGCGGCGAACAAGGCGACCGCGCACCTCTACATCGTGAACCCGCTCAAGGACATCGGGGGCACGATGAACGAGCTCTTCTCGACCCACCCGCCCATCGAGAAGCGCGTCGCGGCCCTGAGGGCGATGTAGCGCTCCCGCGCGGGCCGGCCGCCCGGTCGGGGCCGGCGCACCGCGCAACACGGCCGATGAAGACAAGAGGGACGCCCGAGCGGGCGTCCCTCTTTCGTCGCCAGCCGGCCGTGCGCTATCGGTAGAGAACCTTGATCGTGGTCCAGGTCGTCTGCTCGACGGGCGCCCAGAGGTTGCAGTCGGGCAGCGGTCCCTCGTAGTCGCACACGATGCACTCGTCGCCCGCCCGGATCACGAGTGCGTCGTAGTAGACTGCGGAGGGAAGCGGCGCGCCGAACGAGGCGTACGAGAACACGCCCGTGTCCGCCGAGAGCGGCAGGCAGTTGACCGTCGCTCCCGTGTTGGCGAAGCGGACGTGGACTCCCTCGATCCAGCAGAACTCGTCGAAGAACCTCATCGTGCCGATCCAGGCGATCGTGCTGGAAGGAGCTCCGGCGACATTGTAGCAGCCAGGCTGCGCCAAGGAGGTGCCTCCGAGCGGGATCACGTAGTTCGCTTCCAGAGCGTTGCCGGGCGTGTAGAACTCGCAGTCGAAGAGCGTCGGCAGTACGAGGTTGATCTCGTCAGGCAGCGCCTCCCCGCCGAAGTCCCACGTCACCGTCACCGTGTAGATGTACGCGCCGTTCTGTCCCTCGGTCACGTCACCGACCGCCCCGCACGCCACCGCCCCCTGCGCGCCCGAGGCGCCGAGGCCCCCGATCATCGCCGCCAGAGCCATCGCGCACACGCTGGTCCGTCTCATGCCGCACCTCACCTTCCTGCAGTGTCGTCCGCAGACGGGAACTCCATCCCCTTCATACCGAATCTTACCACGACTGACGAAGGTCGTCAAGCACCGGGACGCCCCAGCCCTCAGCCCCTGCTCAGATGCCTCAGGAGCGCGGCCGCAGGCATCGTGTTCAGCACCGACGCCGGGCCGGCCCAGGCGCGCCGTGCGGTCGCCACGCCGAGTTCCATCATCCAGAACTGGTCCACGTGGTGCGAGTCGGTTCCGAGCGCCAGTCGAACTCCCAGTTCGACGGCCCTCCTCGCGTTGACGTCGTTGAGGTCGAGCCTCTCGTGGTAGCAGTTGATCTCGAGCGCGGCGCCGCTCTTCGCGGCGGCCTCCATCACGCGGCCGAGGTCGACCGCGTACGCCGGCCTCGTGCCGAGCAGCCGCCCCGTCGGGTGGCCGATGATGTCCACGCGGGGGTTCTCGACGGCCGAGACGATCCGCCCGGTGATCCTGTCCTCGCTCTGCTGGAAGCCGCTGTGGATGGATGCGACGACGACGTCCAGCCGCTCCAGGACGGCATCCGGCAGGTCGAGGCGCCCGTCGGAGAGGATGTCCACCTCGGATCCGGAAAGCACCCTGAACCCCCTGAGCCTCTTGTTCAGGGCCGTGATCTCCTCGAGCTGCCGCTCGAGCCGCTCGACGGACAGCCCGTGCGCGATGCCGAGAGAGCGCGTGTGGTCCGTGATCGCCACGTACGAGTATCCCCGCGCCTTCGCCGCGCGCGCGACCTCTTCGATGGTCGAGCCGCCGTCGCTCCAGTTCGAGTGAACGTGGAGGTCGCCTCGGATCTGCGCGCCGTCGAGGAGTTCGGGCAGCCTTCCGGCCATCGCGGCCTCGACCTCGCCGCGGTCCTCGCGGAGCTCCGGGGGAACAAGCGGGAGACCGAGCTTCTCGTAGACCGCGGCCTCGGTCCGCGCCGCGGCAGCCTTCGCGCCCTTGAACAACCCGTACTCGTTGAGTTTGAGCCCCTTCTCCTGCGCGATGCCGCGCAGGCGGACGTTGTGCTCCTTCGAGCCGGTGAAGTACATGAGCGCCGCGCCGTACTGACCCGGCTTCACGACGCGGAGGTCGATCTGGAGCGCCCCCGCGACGCGCACGCTCGCCTTCGTCGTCCCGGCGGCCAGCACCTCCTCAACGAGCGGCAGCTTCACGAAGGCCCTGACGACGGCCGCCGGCTTCGCGCTCGCCGCGAGCACGTCGATGTCGCCGATGGTCTCGCGCCGCCGCCGGACGGACCCGGCAAGGTCCGCGCGCTCGACGCCCTGGATCGCGGCGAGCGCGCCGATGACCTCCCGGGCCGTCGGCAGGACGGCGCCCAGCGTGAGCCGCCCCGACCGCGACTCGTGCGCGCGCACGCCCGCCTCGATGTTCTCGACCTTCTTCGGGCCGATGCCCGGGAGCTCGAGGATCTTCCTGCCGCGGAGCGCGCGCTTCAGTCCCGACAGCGACTTCACGCCCAGGGACTTCCAGAGAAGGCCGATGGTCTTGGGCCCGAGGCCGGGAACCAGGAGAAGCTCCGAGAGGCCGGCGGGGATCGTCCTCTTCGCCTCCTCGTACGCCGCGATGCGCCCGCTCGCGAGGTACTCCGCGATCCTCTCGGCGGTGCCCTTCCCGATGCCCGGCACCTCGGTGATCGCGCCCGACGCCGAGAGCTCGGCGACGTCGGTGGGAAGATCGTCAACGATGCGCGCGACCCGCCGATACGCGTTGACGCGGAACGGGTCCTGCCCCGTGATCTCGAGGATGTCCGCGAGGCTCGAGAGGATCTCGGCGATCTCCTTGTTCTTCATCGCGGGCGCTCCATCGCCTACCCCTTCATCACGCCGACGGGCTTGAGGCGCGCGACGCGGCGCGCGATCCCGGCCCGTTCCATGACGCCCACCACGTCGGCCACGTTCTTGTATGCGTGCGGCATCTCCTCGGCCAGCGTGCCGCGGCCCTCCGCCACGACGAACACGCCCATGCGGGTGAGCTCCTCCTCGAGCCTTCTGCCCGCGGAGGCCTTCTTCGCCGCGGCGCGCGAGAGCACGCGGCCCGCGCCGTGACAGGTGCTCCCGAACGTCTCCGCCATCGCCGTGTCGGTCCCGACGCAGACGTACGACTCGCGGCCCATGTCTCCGGGGACGAGCACCGGCTGGCCGACGGCCGCGTGCGCCGTGGCGACGTCGCGATGACCGGCGGGGAACGCCCGCGTCGCGCCCTTTCGGTGAACGCAGAGGAGCCGCCGCTCGCCGTCCACCTCGTGCCGCTCGAGCTTCGCGATGTTGTGGCAGACGTCGTAGAGGAGCCGAAGGCCCAGCTTCTCCGGCCCGGCGCCCAGCGTCCGTGAGATCGTCCGGAACGCGAGCGCCATGATGACCTGCCGGTTCGCCCACGCGTAGTTGGCCGCGCACGCCATCGCCGCGAGGTACCGCTTCCCCTCCGGTGACTCGACCGGCGCGCAGGCGAGCTGCCGGTCCGGAAGCGCGATGCGGTACTTGCCCACGGCGCGCTGCATGATCTCGAGGGAGTCATCGCAGACCTGGTACCCAAGCCCGCGCGACCCGGAGTGGACGAGCAGCGTCATCTCGCCCGCCGAGAGATCGAACGCGGCCGCGGCCTTCTCGTCGTAGATCTCGTCCACGAACCCGATCTCGAGGAAGTGGTTGCCCGAGCCGAGCGTCCCGACCTGGTCCAGCCCGCGCTCGACGGCGCGCTCGCTCACGGCGGCGGGGTCGGCCTGCGGAAGGCGGCCGCGCTCCTCGGTGCGCTCGAGGTCGGGCTCGTCGCCGAGGCCGCGCTTCACGGCCCACGCCGCGCCCTGCGCCATGACCTCCGTGAGTTCCTTCTTCGTGAGCTTCCCGATGGCGCCGTGCGACCCCAGCCCGCACGGGACGTCGTGGAAGAGCGCGCGGACGAGCTCGGGGACGCGCGGCCGAACCTCGTCGATGAGCGTCCGGCTCGTCGCGAGCCGCACGCCGCAGTTGATGTCGTACCCCACGCCGCCGGGCGACACGACGCCGCCCTGCTCCGGGTCGGTCGCCGCGACGCCGCCGATGGGAAACCCGTAGCCCCAATGGATGTCGGGCATCGCGAGCGAGCATCGGACGATCCCGGGCAGGTGCGCGACGTTGGCCACCTGGTCGAGCGCCTTCTCCTCACGGATGTGCGCGAGGAGCTTCTCGTCCGCGTAGACGCGGCCGGGGACGCGCATCGCGCCCGCCCTCGGAAGCTCCCAGACGCAGTCGCGCACGGGCCTGAGGCCGTGGTCGCCGTGTGACATCACATGGTCCTCGCCGCGCCTGGACGCCGGCGGCCCGGACTCAGCCGCCCCGCGCCGGCCACCCGCCTACGTGTCGAACACGACGCGGACGGCCCAGCCGCCGCCCGCCTCCTCGATCCTGAGCTCGTGGTAGGTTACGGCCTTGATCTCCACCCGCACGAGGTGCTTCGCGCGGTCGAGCGGTTCGCCGGCGACCTCGGCTTCGACCGACAGGCCGTCGAGCCGCCGAACGCTGAATCTTGAGAGAAGGACTCCGTGGGACTCCGCAACGAAGAGGAGTTCCGAGAGCCATCGAACGAGGAGATTCTGGAGGTCGGTCCCGCTCACGCGGACCTCGGCCCGCCAGCGCTCGCCGACGCGCTCGATGTCCGTCATGACGTCGAACATCGCTGCGGCCGCGCGCTCGAGGGCCGACGCGAGATCGGGCGCCTCGAGCTCGATGCCCACGTCGGCGGTGTGCTCGATCTCGCGGTACGGAGGTCTCGTCCCCATCGAGCCCCCGATCAGCCGGCGCCTCCGCCTCCTCCGCCGCCCCCTCCTCCGCCGCCACCCGTTCCCCCGCCGCCCGTCCCGCTCGCCGTGCTCATCGCGCTCCCGGCCGTCGCGACCATGCTCGAGAGCCCCTCGGAGAACCCGGCGATGCTGCCGCCCAGCCCCTCGCCCATGCGGCTCGCCGCGCCCGCGTACCAGCCCGCCGCGAAGCTGCGGCCCGCGGCCTGCTCCATCGCCGGGATGTACGGACCGAGCGCCTTCAGCACCTCCTTCGCCACGCCCAGCGTGGTCGCGTACACGAGGAAGTGCTCCCAGAGCGCGAGCGACTGCGGCGGCGCATCCTCAAGCTGCGAGAAGTGCAGCAGGTACCTCCGAAGCGCCTTCCACTTCTCGAACTCAAGCGCGCCCGCGGGGCTCCTCCGCTTGACGAGCGTCGACAGGACGATCGTGGCGAAGCCCGTCAGGAACGCGGCGAGTCCGAAGAGCGACTGCGTGAGCGCCAGCGTAAGGACCCCGACGATGACGCCTGCGACCCCGAAGAGCACGGACACGACGACCATGCGCGAGCTCGCCTTCTCGAAGAACCCCTCGGCCTCCCCGGCGCGCTGCACGTCCTTCGTCCAGCCGCGGAACCAGCTCAGGTACCGCGAGGAGTGCTTCTGAGCGTCCTTCTTGAACTCGTCGAGCGAGAGGAAGTTGAGCCGCGCGGCCGGCGAGCTGAACAGGAACCGCAGGAGATCGCGCTCGTGCTCCTCGAGCTTCCAGTCGGTCTTCCCGAGACGCTCGAGCATGTAGTCGTACTCGGTGCCTCCCCCGATGCCGAGGAACTTCGGCTTCTCCCGCTCGGTCTCGGTGATCTTCAGGTGCCCCTTCCGCGCCAGGTTCATGATCGTGGCCACCATGTCGTCGGGGTACACGGCGCCGGACCGGTAGAGATACCCGACGATCGCCGGCGGCCGGTCGGCCGGCAGCTCGCGGAAGTAGTCGCCCTCCAAGGGGACCTTGTGCTCGCGGCCGAAGTGCCAGAACACGCCGAACCACCCCAGGAGCACGAGCGCCGCGACGGCGACCGAGAGCCTCGCGCCCGCGGCCTGCCTCGCCGTGTACGCCGCGTACCGGCTCTGCGCCTCCTCGCGCGCGCGGTTGGCCTCCTCCACCCACTCCTTCTCCTCGTTGAACGCGACGCCCCAGATCGGCCCGTGCCCGCGGACGGTCGCGCCGGGCACGAGCGACGCCGGGAACAGGACTCTCATCTCGACGAACCGCCGCGGCGGCAGCCGGTCCACGCGGAACTCGATCGTCTGCGCGTCGCGGATCCAGTACTCGCTCGTGAGCGGCGCGTGCAGCCACGCGCGCACCGAGTCCTTGTCCGCGCCCGGAGGGAGGTGGATGAGCCCGCGCACGACGCGGGCCGGCTTATCCCAGTTCTCGGCGATGAACTTCCAGTAGAGCTGCGCGAAGTCGTCGTACACGACGACCGCGTCGTGCACTGTGTACGAGATGTCGAAGGTCCTGGTCTCGTCGTCGGCCCGGTAGAACCACTTGCCGTATGCGTACCGGCCTTCGTGATCGTACGAGACCCAGTACGTCCCCGGCGTGCGCGGCTCGTCGATCTCGCCCCGCTCGCGGAGCGCGTACGGCTCGCCCTTCTCCGAGACGACGAGGTCCGTGATGTCCACGCGCGCCCCGCCCGCCGTCCGCGCCTTCTCCACCTGGTAGTAGGCGAAGGTGAAGCTGTCGTCGAACAGGTACGAGCGCGACTCGCGGTACTCGAAGCTCCCGTCGGGCCGAACCGTGACGTCCACGACGACCTCGGGGAACGAGTAGTCCTTTGCGGCCGCGACGCCGGCGAGGGCGGCGAGCACCGCGGCGAGAGCGGCTGCGGCGAAGCACAGACCTCTTCGCATGCGACCTCCGTCAGGACTTCGTGGAGATGGAGACGTCCTTCATCAGAACGTACGGATAGCTGTGGCTCCCGATGAACCCCATGAGCCCCACGCGCTCGACCTCTTTCGAGATCCCCACGACGTTGTCCTTGAGCAGCCGATAGATGTTCCCGGCGACCATCGTGTCCTTCACGCGCCCCGCGACGCGCCCGTTCTCGACCTTGAGACCGTAGGCGACGTTGCCGGAGAAGTCCCCGGCGAGCAGGTTGCTCATCATGATGCCCATGATGCTGTCCACGATCACGCCGCTCTTCATCCGGTCGAGGAGCTCCGCGTGGGGCGCATCGCCGCCCGCCATCTCCCAGCCCGTGATCTCGGGCTGCGGCACGGCTCCGATGTCCTTCGTGTGCACGAGCCGCCTGAGCTTGAGGCCGTTGCCCGTGGCCGGCATCCCGAGCTTCTTCGCCGTCCTCTGGTCCGTGATGAACCCCTTGAGAACGCCCCCGACCACGAGCGGCGTCCGCTGCATCGGCACGCCCTCGTCGTCGAACGGTGCGGACGCAAGCCCGCCGTCGGCCATGCCGTCGTCGTGGATGGTGACCCGCTCGTCGAACACCGTCTGCCCGAGCTTCCCGGTGAGCGGCGAGACCTTCCGCTCGACGATCGACCCGTTCAGCCCCTGGTTCAGCGTCATCATGACGTCCGCCATCGCGCGCGGCGTGAAGAGGACCATCGTCGGTCCGCCGGACACGCTCGCGTTCTTCCGACCGTTCCTGAAGTCCTCGATGATCCGCTCGACGAGCCCGTCTCCGGAGTCATCCAGCGCGCTGCCCCCGTAGTACCCTCCGGCGTCGAGCATGTTCGTCCCCTCGACGAGCCGGCCGCCGACGTAGAACACGTACTGGGTTCTGCGGAACGCGCCCTCGAACCCGTCGGATGTCGCGACGGAGATCTCCTGCACGTCCCGGCGCGTGGTCGCCTCGGCGTTGATCTTCTTCTCGTAGTCGAGGACGCGGGAGATGCCGTCCTCCATCCGCCGGATCATCTCCTCGACCGCAAGGTTCTCGATGCGCGCGTCCACGATCGCCGGCGACGGCGGGCTCGCGGGCGCGGCGAAGGGGTGCTCCGCCTTCTCGCCGAACGCCGACGTGACGACGGCGTCCTCGGCCACGCGGTCCAGGTCGTCGAGCCGCGTGCTCGTCGCGAACCCGATCCTGCCGTCCTTCACGACGCGCACCGCGACGCCGCTCTCCTCGGTCCTCGACACCCCCTTGAGCCGCCCGGTCTCGAAGTCGACCCGCGTGCTGAGCGAGGTGAGACGGAAGACCTCGCACCGCTCGGCGCCCTTCCCGGCTGCCCTCTCGATGATCTCCCTCACGTCACTCACCTCCGATGACGACATTCCTGATGCGCACGTGCGGCGCGCCGTGGCTGGTCTGGAGAGGGAATTGCCCGCCCTTCCCGCACCCGCCCGGGCCGTTGTGCGTCTCGAAGTCGTTGCCGATCATGTCGATGTTCTTGAGCGTGACGAACACGTTGCCTGTGAGCGTGGCGTCGCGCACCTGCTCCGCCAGCCTGCCGTCCCTGATCATGGTGGCGTTGGCGGCCGAGAACGTGAACATCTCGCCGTTCGTCTGGCCGCCCTGCGCGCTCACGCAGTACACGCCGAGCTTCACGCCCTCGAGCATGCGGTCGAACGGCGCGTCACCGCTCTCGATGCAGGTGTTCCGCATGCGGCAGATGGGCGGGAACCGGTAGTCGATCTCGCGCGCGTTGCCGGTGGGACGCTCCCCCATCTTGCCGGCGGTCTCGCGCGAGTGGAGCCTCCCGACGAGTTTCCCCTCCCGGATGAGGTACGTCTTCTCGGCGGGCACGCCCTCGTCGTCGAAGAGCAGGGAGCCGCGCTCGCCCTTGTCGAGGCCGGTGTCGTACACGTTGAGCAGCCGGCCGCCGAACTCGCGGCCGAGCGTCATGACCTCCTGGAGGTTCCTGTCCTCGTAGACGTTGTCGCCCTCGGAGAGATGGCCGAACGCCTCGTGGATGAACGTCCCGGCGAGGATCGGGTCGAGGATGACCGTGTACTCGCCGCCCTTCACCTTCGGCGCGTCGAGCTTGCCGAGCGCGATCGCGCACGCCTCGTCCACTTCCTTCTCGCGACCGCGCGCCACGCCGAAGTCGTCGCTCCCGCCGAACGACACCGAGTACATCTGCGTGTCGCCGCCGGCCGAGGCGACGGGCGTCACGGCGCCGCCGAGATCGACCCTCTCCTGGTAGACCAGACTCCCCTCGCTGTTGGCGTACCAGAGTCGCCGCATGCGGTCGAAGTACCGCGTGACCGTGCTGACGATGCGGCCGCCCTTGCCGAGCGCCCGGTCGTTGTACTCCTTGAGGAGCGCGACCTTCGCCTCGAGGGGAACGGACCGCGGGTCTTCCTTCACGTCCAGGAGCACGTCGGCCCGCGCGGGCTCGACCGGCGCGAGCGCGCTCGTCTCCTTCCCGACGAGCCGCGCCTGCTCGACCGCGTACCCCGCGAACTCGTCGAGCCGGTCGAGGCTGTTGAACGAGGCGAACCCCCATCCCCCCCTGTGGAGCGCGCGCACGTTGCCGCCGAAGTCGAGCTTGCGGCCGATGTCGGCGATGCGCGGCCCGTTGAACTGGACGCGCGACTCCTCGGTCTCCTCGACGTGGACCTCGAGGTAGTCGCACCGTCCCGCGTGCCGCCTGACGACCTCCTCCAGACGCTCCTTCATCGGTCCTCCCACGGTGTTCGGTCGCGCGGGGCCTCCCCCGCGACGCTACTCCTCGACGATCGTGATGGCGTGCGTGATCTCGGTGGCCTTCCGGAGGGCCTGACCCACCGTGCAGTACTTCTCCTCGGAGAGCCTCACGGCCTGCTCGACCTTCTCCTTCGCGAGCCCCTTCCCCCGGACGGTGTACTCGATGTGGATGCCGTCGTACCCGGCCGGGTAGCCCTGCTTCTTCTTCGAGGTCACGCGGACCTCGAAGCCCGTGACCTGCTGCCGCATCTTCGCGAGGATCTCGATGACGTCGATCCCTGTGCAGCCGGCAAGCCCGAGCAGCGGGAGCTCCGCGGGCCGGAAGCCGTCGCCGCCCCCTCCGGCGGCCTTGCTCGCGTCGAGGGCGATCGGCCGCCCCTCCCCGTCCCACGCGTCGAACGCGAGCCTCCCCTTCCAGACGGCCCTCGCCTCAAGCATGAAGTCCTCCTCGCAGTGGGCGGGCCCTACCACGTCGGGACGCGGTAGCCCAGACAGACCGAGACGCCGGCGCCGTCGCCGCGGGAGTCGCCGCTGAAGTCATCCTCGTTCACGCCGACGAACTCCCGCGTGTAGGACATCACGTAGTAGTCGCCGCGGATGGTGAGCACGAAGCGCGGACTGAGAATGCGATCGACGCCCGCGGTGACGTACGCGCCGTAACCCGTGGCGCGTCGGAAGTCGGAGCTGGACTCGATGTCCACCCGCCGCTCGAGCGACAGCCGGACGCCCCCGATCCCCACGAACGGCTGCGCGTCGCTCTCGGGGCTGAAGGTGTACCGGACCCCGACGAACGCGTGGTCGAGGTCCCATCGCTCGTCCGTCGAGAGGACCTTGTGCCACGACTGCACGACACGCCCCTCCACCGAGAGCACATCGGTCAGCCCGAGCATGAACCCGAAGCCGAACCCCCAGCCGTTCTCGATGCGCCGCTCGTTGACGTAGGCCTCTCCGAAGGGCAGCGTGTAGCGCGGCGCTTCGGCCCAGAGCTCCGCGCCCCTCCGGCCGTATCCCGAGAAGGGAGACGGCTCGTCCGCCGTCGCCGGCCCGGCCGCGAGGAGCAGGGCGCACGCAAGGAGCGCGGGCGCGGGGCTAGCCGCGCGTCTCGCGGTCGATCCAGTCACCGTAGGCCTCCGATGCACGCTCGATGGGAAGGACGACGATCTCGGGTACCTCGTACGGGTGCCGCTCCGCCAGGAAGCGCTCGAGGCGCTCGCCGAGTTCGGCGCGGGTCTTGAAGAGGCAGAGCCACTCGACGGCCGTCTCGACCGCACCGCCCCACCAGTACGCGCTCTCGACGGGCCCGACGATCTGGCCGCACGCCGCGAGCCTCGCGTCGAGGACCTCACGCACGAGCTCAGCCGCGCGGTCCCGCGAGTCGAGCGTCGTCTGTACCTGCACGAATCGGTCTGCCTTGTCACGGGGGCTCACGCGAGGTTCCCTCGGTCGGGTGGTGCGGCGGGATCGACGCCCGGTCGGCTCAGATCAACGTATACCTCAGAACGAACAGAACGGCAAGGCAGTACACGAGCCAGTGCACCTGCCTGCCCTTGCCGGAGAGGAGCTTCACGAGCGGGTAGCTCACGAACCCCACGGCGAGCCCGTGCGAGATGTTCGTGAGCGGCATGACGACGAGCGTGAGAAACGCCGGGATGGCCTCGGAGTAGTCGCCCCACGGGATCCTCGCGACGCTCTGCATCATGAGGCAGCCGACGACGATGAGCGCGGGCGCCGTCACGGGGTGCAGCACGAGCCCGGCGGCCGTCTGGCTGCCGCCGCCGAACGCCTGCGCGAGCGGCGCGAAGAAGAGCGCAGCGAGGAAGAGGAGCGCCGTGAAGACGTTCGAGAGGCCGGTGCGCCCGCCCACCCCGACGCCCGCCGCGCTCTCGATGTAGCTCGTCGTCGTGGACGTCCCGCACGCCGCGCCGAGGGCGGTCCCGACGGCGTCCGCCATGAGGGCGCGGCCGGCCCGCGGGAGCCTGTCGTCCTTCATGAACCCGCCGGCCGTGCCGATCCCCACGAGCGTGCCGACGGTGTCGAAGAGGTCGAAGAAGAAGAGCACGAAGATGGGCACGACGTACTCGAGGCGGAGCGCGTCGAGCGGGCGCATCTTCAGGAAGGTCGCCGACATGTCCGGCGCGGCGAACACGCCGCCCGACCGGACGAGCCCGGTCGCAAGCCCCACGGCCCCCGTCGCCAGAATGCCCCACAGGATGCCGCCGCGCACGCCGGCGGCGAGGAGGACCGCGGTGAGCCCGAGCCCGAAGAGCGCGAGGAGCGTGTGGGGCTCGTGGAGGTCTCCGAGGCCGACGAGTGTCGCGGGGTCGGCCGTGACGATGCCGGCGTCCTTGAGTCCGATGAACGCGATGAAGAGCCCGATGCCGCCGGCCGCCGCGAGCTTGAGGGACGCGGGCACCGCGTTCACGATCTGCTCACGCACCCGGAAGGCGGAGAGCGCGATGAAGACGAGGCCCTCGACGAGGACCATGCCGAGCGCGACTTCCCACGGCACACCCATCTGGCCGCAGATGACGAAGCTGAAGAACGCATTGAGCCCCATGCCGGGGGCGAGCGCGATGGGGTAGTTCGCGAGAAGGCCCATGAGCAGCGTGGCGGCGGCCGAGGCGACGCACGTCGCGGCCATGACCGCCCGGAAGTCCATGCCCGCGCCCTGCGGGGCGGAGAGGATCGCCGGGTTGACGAAGACGATGTAGGCCATCGTCATGAACGTCGTCACGCCGGCGATGAGCTCCACGCGCACGGTGGTCCCGTGCTCCCTGAGTCTGAAGAGCCGCTCCAGCATGGCTGCCTCCGGAAGGGGGTCCGACGGGGACGGGGGACGCGGCGCCCCCCGCTCTTCTGCCCTGCAGGCGGCGGAGTATAGGAAGCGTCGCTCGGCGGCGACAAGAGAAAACGGGCGGCCGCTGCCTCCAGCGACCGCCCGCGCTTCGGGCGAGCCCAGCGCCCGGGAGCGGCCGGCGGCTCGCGCCGGCGGCCCACACCGCGTCACCGGCCGTCTAGAGCCAGCGACGCCACTGCCCGCTCTGCGGCCTCACTCCCCTGCCCGCGCCGGGCTCGCCGGCCATCGGGCACGGGCCGCCCATCATGCCGCCCGGGCGGCAGCCCGCCATCGCCTGCCTGCCCATGCAGGGCCCCGGCATCTCTCCGAGTCGCTCGGTGAAGCCACGGTCGAAGAGCATTCTCTGCTCGGCATCGAGGAGCCCGCGGACTTCCTTGTGCTGCGCCAGGCGCAGCTTGGCGAGCTTCGCGTGGATCTGCGACATCGCGTCGATCTTCGCCTCGACCTTGCCGAAGTCCGGCTCCGGCTGGGAGAGAAGGTCCCTCATCTCGAGCCGGATCGCGGCGATCTTGTTGCGATGCTCGACGCGCAGGTCGTCGTACTTCGCCCTGATCTTCTCGATCTTCTCCGTCTGCTCCGCCGTGAAGGCCGGCCTCATGGGCGCGCCACCGGCCATCCCGGGCTGCATCCCGCATGGGCCGCCCCAGCCGGCCCGGCCTCGCGCCTGCGCCGGCAGGGCGAAGGCCAGCGTGGCCGTCACGACGAGCGCCAGTGCGACGAGCGCGAGCATCCTGTTCGTTCTCATCTCGGTCTCCTTTCGGTTCAGACGGGCCCCGGACCATCGAGCATGGCCACCTGTCAAGCAACGGTCATGCCAGCCGCGGCGGAACGCGCGCCGCTCAACGGTCCTCGGCGCAAGACGCTGTCCCGACGAGCATTAGGGCGGGACGCGCGCAGCGCTCGACCGATCGCGTGTGCGGCGCGCTTCGTCGACTGCGCAACCGCTGCGCACATCCGGCGGGGTCCGGCCGTCCCGTTGCGCAGATTCTTCGCACCGGGAGCCGGCGCGCCGAGGTCGCGCGGCGCCCGCCCTCAGAGGTC
Source organism: Candidatus Effluviviaceae Genus I sp. (assembly GCA_016867725.1). Taxonomy (NCBI): domain Bacteria; phylum Candidatus Effluviviacota; family Candidatus Effluviviaceae; species Candidatus Effluviviaceae Genus I sp. The sequence goes on along the minus strand of VGIX01000008.1, from coordinate 3,523 downwards.
GACGCCGTACTCCCTGATCTTGTTCTGGAGGGTCCGCCTGGAGATGCCGAGGATCTTCGCGGCGTTGGTCCTGTTCCCGCCCGTCTCCTTGAGCGTCCGCACGATGACGTCCCGCTCGATCTCCCGCATCGTGCGGCCGCCGGCCGGGCCCGGCTCCTCTGAGCCGGTCGCGCGCACGCTCGGCGGAAGCTGCTCGGGGAAGATCGTCTCGCCGCGCGAGAGCACGACGGCGCGCTGCACCGCATTCTCGAGCTCCCGCACGTTCCCGGGCCACGCGTACGTCATGAGGAGACGCATGGCGCGGGGCGAGATCTTCTTCGGCTTGATGCCCTCGGGCGCGTGGAGCCTCAGGAAGTGCTCCACGAGCAGCGGCACGTCCTCGAGGCGCTCGCGGAGAGGCGGCACGACGATGGTCACGACGTTGAGGCGGAAGTAGAGGTCGTCCCGGAACCTCCCCTCCGCCACCTCGCGCTCGAGGTTCCTGTTCGTCGCCGCGATCACGCGCGCCTCCACGGCGATGTCGGCCGAGCCTCCGACGCGCTGCAGCCGGTGGTCCTGAAGGAACCTGAGCAGCTTGGCCTGGAGCGCCGGCGACATGTCGCCGATCTCGTCGAGGAAGATGGTGCCCCCCGCGGCAAGCTCGAATCTCCCCTTCCTCTGGCGCACGGCGCCCGTGAACGCGCCCCTCTCGTGGCCGAAGAGCTCGCTCTCGAGAAGCGCCTCGGGGATCGCCGAGCAGTTCACGGCCACGAACGGGTCCCGCGCGCGGGGGCTCGCCCTGTGGATCTCGCGCGCGATGACCTCCTTGCCCGTCCCGCTCTCGCCGAGGATGAGCAGGGTGGCGTCGCTCGCCGCGACCTGGTGCGAGAGCGCGAGCACCGAGCGCAGCGCGTCGCTGGCGCCCACGACGTCGCGCGACTCGCCCGGCAGCTCCTCGGCCTCCTCCGGATGGAGAGAGCCGACGAACCGCGCGATGACGGCGCGCACCTCGTCGATGTCGATGGGCTTCGTGACGTAGTCGAACGCGCCGAGCTTCATCGCTCTCACGGCCGTCTCGACGGAAGCGTACGCGGTCATCATCACGACGCCCGTGCGCGGCGAGATCTCCTTCACCCGCTCGAGCGCGGCGATGCCGTCCATGCCCGGCATGCGGATGTCCATGACCACGAGGTCGTGGAAGCCGGTCCCGAGCGCGCGCACGGCCTCGCCGCCGTCGGACGCCTGCTCGACCTCGTGGCCGTCCGACGTCAGCACGGCCTTGAGGAGTTCGCGCACGCTTGCCTGGTCGTCCACGACGAGGACGCGGAGCGCAGGCCCATCGGTGCGCGCGGTCATGCCGCCCTGCCCTCCGCCGCGTCCGCCCGGCCGGCGACGGGAACCCGCACGGAGAACGTGCTGCCGCGCCCCTTCGCGCTCGTGACGCTCACGCGCGCCCCGTTCTGTTCGAGGATGCGCGAGACGATCGTGAGCCCGAGCCCCGTGCCGCTGGGCTTCGTCGTGTAGAACGGCTCGAAGATCCGTGCGATCTCGTCCTGCTCGAGACCGGGACCGTTGTCGCGCACGCCGACCGCGACGTGCGCGGCGCCGGAGCCCGCTTGAAGCGCCGTCTCGACGACGACCGTGCCGCCCTCGCCGGCCGCGTCGATGCCGTTGAGAAGCAGATTAAGGAGCGCCTGCCGGATCTGGCGGCGGTCCACGAGAACGGCGGGGAGGCCGTCTGCGAGCTTCATCTGAACGGAGACCTTCCTGAACGCGGCGTCCTCGAGCACGAGCGCGACGGACTCCCTCACGATCTCGTTCGCGTCGGCGGGGCGCCGGTCCGGCCGGCTGGGCTTCGCGAAGTCGAGGAGCTCCTCGACAACGCGGTCGAGCCGCTCGACCTCCTCGATCATGATGTCGGCGTGCCGCTCTTCCTCCGACCCGGGCGCGAATCTGCTCCGGAAGAGCTGCGCGAATCCCTTGAGCGATGACAGCGGGTTGCGGACCTCGTGCGCGACGCCGGCGGCGAGCCTTCCCAGCGACGCGAGGTGTCGCTCCCGCTCCACTTCCTCGCGCAGCGCTTCCAGTTCGCGGAGGTCCTGGAAGAGGAGCGCGGCGCCCGCGTGCCGTCCGTCCTCACCGGCGAGAGGCGACGCGGACAGCTCGATGGGCACGCTCACTCCGCCGACGGTGACGCGGGTCTCGGTCTTGAGCGGCCCCGCCTTCCCGGCGATGACGGCGCCCACGGCCTCCCGGTCCTCGGGCGGCTCGATGCTCAGAACCTCATCCACGCTCCTGTCGCGCGCGCCGTCCGTGATGGACAGCATCGAGCGGGCCCGCGAGTTGACCGTGACGACGCGCCCGTCGGGACCGACGGACACGAGTCCGCTGGGCATGTTCTCAACAAGGTTGGTCGTGTAGGACTGCATCGTCGCGAGGGCGGTCCGCACGGACCGGTAGCTCGCGGCCGTGAACAGGAAGTAGATCCCGGCCGCGCCGACGAGAAGGAGGAGCGCCGACAGCATCACGGTGTGGTTTCGCGAGGCGAGGAACCCTGCCTCGAGGTCGGAAGCGTCCAGGCCGACGACCGCGATGAGATCGACCGGGCCGGCCGCCGTGACCCGCCGCTGCGTGAGGTCAGAGAGCCGCGCCGCAACGGTCTGGGGATCAACGGCGCACTCCATGGGGCCCCTCCCGAAGCGTCCGGGACCGCGGCCCTGCATGAGCGCGGCGCGGCACACGCGCTCGGGGTGGACGTCGAGGGCGACGGCGAACTGGTGGATCGTGCGACCCTCGACCGTGACGACCACGCCTTCGGGACGGCGGCCGCGGGGCCCCGGACGGAGCGGCCCCGACCACACCGAGCCGACCTGCCCCGGGTCGCTGTGGACCAGTACGTGCCGGTCGCCGTCAAGGATGGCGACGTACGCGACGTTCTCGCGGTCGATGACGTTCTGGAAGAACCGCTCGATGCGCGAGCGCTGCCAGGCGGGAGCGACCAGCTCGGCGTGAAGGTCGGCGGCGACGAACGCCATGACGCCGCCGGCCTGGCGGCTCAGGATCTCCGCCACCTGCGCCCGCCCGCGCCCGATGTCGCGGAAGGACACGATCGCGACGACGGCGCCCAGGATGAGGATGCTGACGACGACGAAGGCGATGGGCAGATGACCCGCTCGTCTGGCGGCCATGGAGCGCACCTCGGAAAGGGACCGGCCCGGCGCGTACGGGCCGTCCGCGCGCAGCGAGCCCCGCGGCGCGGCACCCGTTCACCGTAGGGCCATTAGACACCACGCGCGGAGCGCCGGGCAAGAGCAAAGGCCGGCTCAGTACTCGCCGAGCGTCCCGAGTCTGCGGGCGCGCCCGACGCCCCATCGGAGAACCGCCGCGCCGAAGATGCCTGCGGCAACCGCGGCGACGGCGAGGAAGGCGAGCGATGCGCGCGTCGCGGAGACGCCGGTCGATGCGGTCCCGCGAATGACGGCGAGCACGTGCGTCGTCGGGAGCGCGAGCGAGACGGGCCTCACCCACGCAGGAAGGAGGTCCG
>VGIX01000007.1 GCA_016867725.1 Candidatus Effluviviaceae Genus I sp. | reverse complement strand
TCGTCGACGAGCCGCCCGCCCTCGACCTCCGCCGCGCCCCCGGCGAACCGGCCAAGGTCGCAGCGCTCGAGGAGGCCGCGCACCGTCCCGACGAGCGCGTCGTCCGCCCCCGCCTCCCTGAGCGCCGTCGCCAGCTCCGGCAGCGTCATCCCGCGCGCCGGAACGCCCAGACGGTCTCCGATGAAGTCCGTCACGACGCGAGCGACCGACGCGCACGCCTCGCCGCGGTCGCCCGCCGCTTCGCGGGCCCGCCGAAGTCCTCGCCTCGCCCGCCCCTTCGCGCCGACGAGCCGCGCGAGGCGGTCGTCCTGGACGAGCCGGTCGCGCCGTCGCTTGCCCGCCCACGTTCCCCCGAGCGCGACGAGCGGCGCGAGCTGGAGGAGCACGAACCACGGCCGCGCGTAGACCGGCTCGGCCGCGGGCGTAAGCGTCCCGCCCGGCTCCCTGATGTACCGGATGTCCGTGCCGAGCCGCGCGATGCCGGCCGTGGGCGGGCGCGCCTCCTCGGCGCCGGCCACGGCCTCGGTCACCTCGAGCGTGAGGTCCCCCGTGTCGGCGACGCGGTACTCGCCCGACGACGGCGAGAAGTGCGGAAGCCGGATCGCCGGGACCGTCTTCCGACCCGGCGTCTGCGGCACGAGCACGTACTCGTAGATCTTCGTCCCGCCCATCGCTCCGCCGGTGCGCGACGGGTCGCTCGTCGTGCTCGACTCGTAGACCTTGAAGTCGGGCAGCTCCGGGAGGCGCGGCGCCGTCAGCTTCCGCACGTTCCCGGTGCCCGAGATCCTGACCTTGAGCGTCGCCGGCTGGTGCGCCGGCACGCTCGCCGGCTCGATGGACGCCGTGATGCGGTAGCTCCCGACCGCGCCGCCGAAGTCCGCAGGTCTTCCCTCCTGCGGAAGCGGCACCACCTCGATGGCGATCGGTTCGGTCGTGAGCTGTCTCCGCCGGCCGGGTGTCGCGAAGAAGCCGAACCCGCCTCCGCCTTCGGAGTAGACGAGCGTCGCAGGCCCCACCGTGGCGCGACCCGGCGCCGTCGGGAAGAGGGCCGTCCGGATCTCCGTCACCTGATACCGCACGCCGCCGACGCTCTCGTAGGACTCCTCCTGGGGCGGGAGGTCCTCCGACCAGAAGCCCGAGAGCTCAGGCGGGGTGTAGCGGGGCTGCTCCCACAGCGCGATCCTCCGGTAGAACTTGAAGGAGAGCGTGATCTGCTCGTCCACGTACGCCCGCTTCCTGTCCACGGACGTCGTGATGAAGACGTCGCGCCCTCCGGACTGCACGCCCGAAGACTGCCTCTCCCCCGGCACCGCGGCCGCCGGCGCCCTCCCTTCCACGACCTCGACGGCGATCGGGTCGGTCCGGTACACCGAGCCGGCGAACTCGACCTCCGCCGCCCCGATGGTGAAGCTCCCGACGCTCCTGGGCAGGAGCGAGTAGCTCCAGCTGCGCGAGCTCGTCACCTGTCCGTTGACCATGCTGAAGTTGGTCGAGCTGCCCGCGCTCTGGACGACGAACGAGTCGGAGAGGTCTGGCAGCTTCGGCGTCGGCACCTGGCGCATCGTGCCCGTGACCGTCACCGTGAGGACGATGCGGTCGTTCACGGAGGCGACGGTCCGGTCCACGGTCGCCGCGACCTCGATGTCGGCGGCCGGAGCGACCGCCGGCATGAGACCCGTGAGCGCAAGCGCCACAAGCGCCGCGAAGCTACCAGTCCTTGTCAACCTTCGCCCTCTTCCTGGCCTGCGCCGCGCGAAGCTCCGCCTGCAGCTCGCGCTCGCGCTCGTCGATGGCGTCGAGCAGCCGCGCGGCGTCCTCCTCGGTCATGCCCGCCTCGCGCCGCTGGGGCTGCTGCTCATCCGTGCCCTGCTCCTGCGGCTCGCTCTCAGCGCCCTGCTGGTCCCGCTCGTCCTGCTCGTCCCGCTCGCCCTGCTGGTCCTGCAGGCCCTGCTGGTCCTTCTGATCCTGCTGGTCCTGCCGGTCCTGCTGCTCCTGTTGCTGCTGTTCCTGCTGCTCGAGGAGCATGAGCGCCAGCTCGAGGTTGTGCTTGGCGTCCCCGTGGTCCGGGTCCCGCTTGAGGGCCGCCTTGTACGCCTCGATCGCCTGGTCGGGACGCCCCATGGCGAGCATCGCGTTCCCCGCGTTGTAGCTCGCGTCCGCCGCGAGGCGCGCGTCGGTCGACGCGGCCGCCTTCGAGAACTCCCGCACGGCGTTCTCGAGATCGCCCTTCCGGTAGAGCGCGTCGCCCGCGTTGAAGAAGAGCTCGAGGAGCTCGGGCGCCACGACCTGCGCGGCCCGATACTGCGCGAGCGCCTCGTCGTACCGCGACTTCGAGTACAGCCTGTTCCCGGCGCGGTTCCTCGCCGACGCCGAGTCCCCCGGGCCCGCGAGGGCCGCCTGCGCGAACAGAGCCGCAAGAAGGACAGCCGCCAGGCTACGCCGCACCGTTCTTCCTCCTCACCCGGTCGGGCAGCAGCGCCTCGAGCAGGAGCGCGCCGAGCGCGAGCCCGAGCGGGAACTGGAAGCGCTCCTCGTAGTGCGCGAGCATCCGCGACTCGATCTCGCCAGCCTGCATCTTCGAGATCTCCTCGGCCACGACGTCGATCTCGCGCTCGCCGTCCGTCGCCCTGAGGTAGCGCCCGCCCGTCGCCTCGGCCACGCGGACGAGCGTCTCCTCGTCCAGCCTCGAGAGCACGACCTGCCCGGTCTTGTCCTTTCTGTGGCCGGCTCCGCGCTCGGCCGCAAGCGGGATCGGCTCCCCCGCGGTGGAACCGAACCCGATGGCGTAGATCCTCACCCCGACCGCCGCCGCTTCCTTCGCCGCGGCGAGCGGGTCGGAGCCGTGGTCCTCGCCGTCCGTCATCAGCACGAGGACCTTGGAGCGCTCGGGGTAGGCCGCAAGCGACGCCGTCGCCTTCCGCACCGCGTCGCCGATCGCCGTGCCCGGCGTCGGGAGCATGTCCGGGAACGCCGACGCGAGGAGCATCGAGGCCGCGCCGTAGTCCACGGTGAGCGGGCACTGCACGAACGCGGCGCCCGAGAACACGATGATCCCGACGCGGTCGCCGTCGAGCAGGTTGACGATCGACTGCGCCTCGCGGCGCGCCTTCTCGAACCTGCTCGGGACGAGGTCGCGCGCCTCCATCGAGGCCGAGACGTCGATCGCGATCATGAGGTCCACGCCCTGACGCCGGGCGACGCCGACCTTCGTGCCGACCTGCGGCCGCGCGGCGGCGAGGCCGAGAAGGACGACCGCCGCCGCGATGAACGCCGACTTGAGGCGGAGCCGCTCGACGGACGCGCCGGGCGCGATGCCCGCGAGGAGCCCCGGCTCCGCGAACGCGCGGAGCGCCGCCCGCCGCTGCCTCACCCGCGCGACGGCGAGGACGACGGCCGCGAGGAGCGGCAGCCCCACGAGCCAGAGAATGACGGTGTCGATCGGCACTGCGAATCGCATGGGACCCTCGTGCGGCCGGCGCCGACGTCACGGCATGCCGCGCAGCACCGTCGCCTCCGCCGCCAGCAGCGCGAGGAGCGCGACGAGCGCCGCGACGACGAACCGCGGCCCGAGCTCCGTGTACGTCGTGAAGTGCTTCACCTCGATCTTCGTCTTCTCGAGCTCCCCGATCTGCCGGTAGATCTCCGCGAGCATCCCCTCGGTCTTCGCGCGGAAGTACCTCCCGCCGGTGACCGCGGCCACCTCGCGGAGCGTGCCCTCGTCGATCTCCGTGGGCACCTTGACGTAGTGCCTGCCCCACACCGGGTCGTCCACCGGCATCCGGCCGCCCTCCGGCGTGCCCGCCGCGATCGCGTAGATCCTGATCCCCAGCGCGCCGGCGGCCCGCGCCGCGGTGACCGGGTCGATCTCGCCGGCGTTGTTCCGCCCGTCCGTGAGCAGCACCATGATCCGGCTCTTCGCGTCGCTCTCGCGCAGCCTGTTCGCGGCCGTCGCGATGCCCATGCCGATCGCCGTGCTGTTCTCGTCGATCATCCCCACCTTCACCGACGCGAGCAGCTCCTGGAGCACCGCGTAGTCGAGCGTGAGCGGGCACTGCGTGAACGCCTGCGCCGCGAAGACCACCATGCCGATCCGGTCGGACGAACGCCCGCGGATGAAGTCCGACACCACGGCCTTGGCCACCGCGAGCCGGTTCGTCGGCTGCCAGTCCTCCGTCAGCATGCTGCCCGAGACGTCGAGGACGAGCACGATGTCGATGCCCTCGGTCAGCACGGACTCCGCTCCCCTGCCGCTTTGCGGCCGCGCGAGCGCGACGACGACAAGCGCGACCACGAGGCAGCGCGCCGCGAGCCTCGCCGCCCTCTTGACGAGGGCGCCGCGCGCGGAGAACGCCACGGCGCCGAGGTCCGGGAACAGCACGGCCGGACGCCGGCGCGCCGCGAGCCGCACCTCGAGCCACACGAGGAGCGGGACGAACCCGAGCGCGAGCAGAAACCACGGGTGCGCAAGCCTCAGCACGCCGTCGCCTCCCCTTCCGCCGGCCGAGCCTCATCGTCAGGCGGCGCCGCCGCCTCGCCCCGGAACCTCGTGCGCTCCACGAACTCCCGCGCGGCGGCGAAGTCGTCGTTCGCGCGCTCCACGGTCGGCGCGAGCTTCGCGAACTTCGCGAGGTCGGCGTGGCTCAGGAAGCGCACGGTCCACGCGACGTCCTCGTCTGCGATTCCGGCGCGCTCCATGGCGGGGGCGACCTCGTCGGTCGTCATGTCGATCGCGCGCACGCCGAAGCGGTCGCCGAGATAGAGCCTCAGGATGTCGCTCAGGCCGTCGTAGAACCGCGCGAACTCCCCGCGCGCCGGAAGCCCCGCGCGCTCCAGCGCCGCGAGCCGCTCGAACGCCGCGACGTGCGCGGCCTCGGGCGCAACGGCCGGCTCGCGCCCCGGCCTCGCCGGCCCCGCCTTCCGCCTGAGGCGCCGGCGTCGCAGGTACCTGTACGCGACGTACGCGCCGACCGCCGCGGCCGCCGCGACGACGAACGGCCAGATCTCGCGCGGGAGGCTGACCGGCGGCCGGATGTCGCGCGGCTCGATGCCCGCGGCGCCCGCGGTGTCCGGCAGCACGCTCGCGACGGCCACGACGACCGAGTCGGTGAGCACGCTGAGCGTCTCGCCCGACGCCGAGATCACGAGGAACGGAAGCGGTGGCACCGCGAGCGACCCGGTGCGGAACGCCGCGATGACGTAGTCGCGCCGCTCCGTCGCCCGCTCGCCCTCCGGGGCCACCGGAGCGACGACCGACGAGAGCACGTCGAACGGCCCGATGCTCTCCCCGACGTTCGGGAACACCGCGACGGCGTCCGCGTCGCGCGCGACCGACAGCGTGAGGGTGAGCCGGTCTCCGACCGTCGCCGCGTCGGGCGCCACCGAGGCGCGCACGACCGGCGGCGCGGCCGACGCCGACGCCGCCAGGAGCGCAAGCCCCGCGACGAGCGCCGCCCGCACCGTCATGCCCTCCCCCGCGCCGCCAGCGCGCCGGCCCGCCGTTCGCGCATGCGGAAGAAGCGGGCAAGCGGCTCGATGTAGTCCGCCCCGGTCGTGAGCGCGATCGTGTCCACGCCGAGCCGCCTGAGGGTCCGGTCGCGCTCCTCGCGCCGCCGCCGCGCGCCTTCCGCGTAGCGCTCCCGGAAGGCCGCGCTCGCCGTGTCCACGACGACTCGCCTGCCCGATTCGGCGTCGGCCAGCTCGACGAGGCCCACCGACGGGAACTCGCGTTCGCGCGGGTCCTCCACCTGCACCGCGATGAGGTCGTACCGGCGGTTCGCGACGGCAAGGGCCCGCTCGTAGCCCTCGGCGAGGAAGTCGCTCACGAGGAAGACGATCGCGTGTCGCCGCACGACGTTCGAGAGGTAGTCGAGCGCGAGCGGGATGTCGGTTCCGCGCCCCTCGGGCCGCAGGTAGAGCAGCTCCCGGATGACCCTGAGCGCGTGCCGGCGCCCGCGGTCGGGCGGGACGACCTTCTCGATGCGGTCGGTGAACTCGATGAGACCGACGCGGTCGTTGCTCCGCGCGGCCGAGAGCGCGAGGACCGCGCACAGCTCGGCGGCGAGCTCGGTCTTCGTCCGCCCGACGGTCCCGAAGCGCTCCGACGCGCTCGCGTCCACCAGGAACACGATGGTGAGCTGCCGCTCCTCGTCGAACTTCTTCACGTAGGGATGGCCCATGCGGGCCGTCACGTTCCAGTCGATGGAGCGGATGTCGTCGCCGTGGAGGTACTCGCGCACCTCGGTGAACTCCATGCCCCGGCCCTTGAACACACTCTGGTACTCGCCCGAGAACACGTCGCTCACAAGGCGCTTCGTCCGGATCTCGATCCGGCGGATCTTCCTGAGCACGTCCCTGGGGATCATCGCGGTCGGGCTCTCACGGGACCTCGACGCTGTCGAGGATCCTCTGCACGATGTCCTCGGAGGTCAGTTCCTCCGCCTCCGCCTCGTACGTGATGATCACGCGGTGCCTGAGGACGTCCATCGCGATGGCCTTGACGTCCTCCGGCGTCACGTACGGCCGGCCCCTCAGAAACGCGTGCGCGCGCGCCGCGATCGAGAGGTAGATGGACGCCCGCGGCGAGGCCCCGTACGCGATGAGGCCGGCGATGTCGAGGCCGTACGCTTCGGGCTCGCGGGTGGCGAACACGATGTCGAGGATGTACTTCTTGATCTTCTCGTCGACGTAGATCTCCGCGGCGAGCGACCTGGCCGCGAGGATCGCCTCCGGCGAGACGACGGGCCGCGCCTCCGGCTCCTTCCCGCCGGCCATCCGGTTCATGATCTCGAGCTCCTCCTCGCGCGACGGGTACGTCACGCGGAGCTTGAGCATGAACCGGTCGATCTGCGCCTCGGGGAGCGGATAGGTGCCCTCCTGCTCGATGGGGTTCTGCGTCGCGAGCACGAGGAACGGCCGCTCGAGCGGATAGGTCTGGTCGCCGATCGTCACCTGCCGCTCCTGCATCGCCTCGAGGAGCGCACTCTGCACCTTCGCCGGGGCGCGGTTGATCTCGTCGGCCAGCACGAGGTTGGCGAAGATCGGGCCCTTCTTCGCGGTGAACGCCCCGGTGCCCGGCGAGTACACCATCGTGCCGATGAGGTCCGCAGGCAGGAGGTCCGGCGTGAACTGAATGCGCTGGAACCGCGTGCTGATCGCTCTGGCGAGCGTGCGCACCGCGAGGGTCTTCGCAAGTCCGGGCACGCCCTCGATGAGCACGTGCCCGTCGGCAAGGAGCCCGATGAGGAGCCGCTCGACCATGGAGCGCTGGCCGACGATGACCCTGTCGATCTCGCTCACCAGCGTCCCGACGAACGCGCTCTCGCGCTCGATGCGCTCGCCGATCGCTTTGATGTCCGAGTACAAGGATGCCCTCCCTGTTCGCTGGCCGTCCGGTGTCGGGGCCTTCGACCCCAGCGCGCGGGGTCGGGTTGAAAGGCCCTAGAAGTCCGTCGAACCGGTGAACGTGAAGTCCCTGACGAGCATCGAGGGCGTCGTCACGGACCCGAGCCCGCCCCAGTTCCCGCCCTCGGTCTCTCGCTCGCGCGTCATGCCGTCCACGTTCGAGAAGGCGCGCAGCATGCTCTCGGTGAAGCGGAGGTTCTTCACGGCCTTCGTGACGCGCCCGTTCTCGACGAGATACGTGCCGTCGCGGGTCATGCCCGTGAAGAGCGCCTTGCGCGTGTCGAGGAGCCCGTTGACGTAGTGGAACCGCGTGACCAGGAGGCCGCGCGTGAGGCTCCCGACGAGATCGTCGAGGCTCTTGTCCCCGGCCGCGACGAAGAGGTTCGACGGCATCGGGCCCGAGCGGTACTGCGCCGGCGCGGCGTGGCCGGTGGACTCCGCGCGGTCCTGCACGGCGGTCAGCGTGTCGTACACCGGGCCCTTCGCCACGCCGCGCTCGATGATCGCCACGCGCCGCTTCTGAACGCCCTCCCAGTCGAACGGGATGGGAATGCCCGCGGCCTCGTATCCGTCGTCGTAGATCGTGACGGCGTCGCCCATGACCTTCTCGCCCAGGCGCCCCGCCATGAAGCTCTGCCCCTCCTGCACCTGCTTCGCGCCGAAGGACGTGAAGGTGAGCCACTCGAGCACCTCGGCGATCGCGCGGGGCTCGAGCACGACGTCGAAGTGCCCCGGGTCGAGGTCCGCCGGAGCGGCGGCCGCCCTGCACTTCTCCACGGCCGTGCGCGCGAGCTTCTCCGGATCGATGCCTTCGACGCCGGCGGCGAACGCCGACGCCGACCCGCTCACGCCGTCGTCCGCGATGGCGAAGACCGACAGGAACGCCTCGGTGCCGTCGTGGTGCTGCCGCGTGCCCGCCGTGTTGACGACGACGAGCGACCGGTCGGACGTGCGGTACGCGCCGGAGACCTTGAGACCGGCGGCGGAGGCGATCTTCGCGGCCTTGGCCACGCCCTGCGCCCGGAGCTCGGGCGACGCGTCCGCGGTCGCCTTCGAGACGGCCGCCACGGGCCGCGCGGCCGCCGCCTTCGGGAACCCGGGGAAGTCGTGCATCTCCGGGCTCTCCTTCGCGATCTCGGCCGCCCGGCGCACGAGCGCAGCGACCGACCCCTCGTCGGTCCTGTTCGTCGAGACCACGCCGATCCTCTTCCCCACCGCCACGCGCGCCGTGACCGTCAGGTCCTCCCCGTGAACGTTCTGGTGGATCACGGAGTTCGCGAACCTCGTGAGCGACGTCGAGTCCCGAAGAGCGGTGAGCTCCGTCTCCGTGCCCGGCGACGCGGCGAGCGCCTTCTCGAGCAGCGCAGCGAGCGCCTTGTTGTCGGTCATTTCTGCACCCCCACCTGGACGTTCTGGAATCTCGTCGGCGCCACGCCGTGCCCGACGTGCGCCGACTGGCCCGGCTCGCCCTTCCCGCAGCTCGGGATGCCCCAGATGTGCCACTCCTCAGGCCCCGCGATCGCGTCGCAGGAACCCCAGAACTCAGGCGTGATGCCCGTGTACACCGGGTTCTTGAGCATGCGCCCGAGCCTGCCGCTCCTGATCTCCCACGCGATCTCGCACCCGAACTGGAAGTTCAGCCGGCGTTGGTCGATGCTCCAGCTCTTGTTGAAGTCGATGAAGATCCCGTCCTTCGTGTCGGCGATGAGGTCGGCGAGCGTTCCGGCGCCGGGGAGCAGGTTCACGTTCGTCATGCGGACGAGCGGGATCCTGTCCCAGCCCTCGGCGCGCATCGCCCCGTTGCTGGCAAGCCCGATGAGGGGCGCGGTCTCGCGGCTCATGAGGTAGCCGGCGAAGACGCCCTCGCGCACGACGTCCGTCCGCTGCGCGCGCACGCCCTCGTCGTCGTAGCCGAAGCTCCCGAGCCCGCCTTCCGCCGTCGCGTCCTGGACGATGTTGACGAGCTTCGACCCGTAGCGGAACGAGCCGCGCTTCTCCGTCGTGAGGAAGCTCGTGCCCGCGTACGACGCCTCGGTCCCGAACACTCGGTCCAGCTCGATGGGGTGCCCGCACGACTCGTGCACCTGGAGCGCGAGCTGGCTCCCGCCGATGATGAGCGCCGTCTTCTTCGTCGGGCACTCGTCGGCCTTGAGCAGCTCGACGGCCTCGCGCGCGACGCGGTCGGCGTGGTCCGCCAGCCGGAGCGACCGCGTGAACTCGAAGCCCGCGGTGGAGTAGTCCCCACGGAAGCTCGCGGGGTACGAGCGCGTCTGACGCTCGTCGCCGTCCATCGCCGTGGCGGAGATGCCGCCGCCGGCCTCGGTGATCGTCTGCGCGATCTCGCTCCCGTCGGTGGCGACGAAGAGCTTCTCGGTCCGCCAGCTCTGCATCGAGGCCGTGGCGAATCTGATGCCTTCGACCTTCGACATGCGCTCGCAGCAGTCCGCGAGCATGCCGACCTTCTCAGGCAGCGGCACCGCGAACGGGTCCTCGAGCACCTTGTTCGCGTACGTGTCCTTCGCGGGCGGGCGCCCGTCCAGGACGACCTTCGACGCGCCGACGCTCCCGCTCGCCTTCGCGATCGCGAGCGCGCGTTCGGCGGTCTCTGTGACCTTCTCGGGCGTCATCGTCGAGCTCGAGGAGAACCCCCACGCCCCGTTCAGGAGAACGCGGATGCCGAACCCCTCCGACTCGCTCACGGAGGCCGTCTCGAGCTCCCCGTTCCGCATGACGAGGATCTCGTTTGAGCCCCGGACGTGGCGCGCGTCGGCGTACTCCGCGCCCCTCCGCTTCACGTGCTCCATCGCGCCCCTCAGAAGCTCCTTCATGGACACCTCCTACCACTTCCCATCTTCGACGAACCGCTGCGCCACGAACGCCGCCGTCGCCCCGTCCCCCACGGCGGTCGAGACCTGCCTGAGGATCTTGGCCCGGCAGTCCCCGGCGGCAAGAACGCCCCGCCGGCTCGTGCGCATCTCGCCGTCCGTCACGATGAAACCGCTCTGATCCCTCTCGACCAGCTGCCCCAGGAACGCCGTCTTCGGCTCGAGCCCGACGAAGAAGAACACCCCGGCCACCGGGAGCAGACGCTCCGTGCCGGTGTCGACGTCCCGAAGCGCGACCGACTCCACGGCGTCCCGCCCGTTGACGCTCTCCACCGCGTGCCTGCAGTGACAGGTGATCTTCGGGTGCGACCGCACGCGGTCGGCGAGCACGCGCGCGGCGCGGAACTCGTCGCGCCGGTGGACGAGGTGCACGCGCGCCGCGAACCGCGTGAGGAAGAGCGCCTCCTGCAGCGCGCTGTCGCCGCCTCCGACGACCGCGATCTCGAGGTCGCGATAGAGCGGGCCGTCGCACGTGGCGCAGTACGACACGCCGCGGCCGGCAAGCTCGTCCTCGCCGGGCACGCCGAGCTTCCGATAGCCCGTCCCCACCGCGAGGATGACTGCGCGCGCGCCGAACGCGGCGTCGCCGCACTGGACCTCGAACCCGTCGGGAAGCTGCACGACCGCTGTGGCCTCGGCAGGCACGACGGCGGCGCCGAACGTCCGCGCCTGCTCCTCCATGCGCGCGGTGAGCTCCGCCCCCTGCACGGCGCCGACGCCCGGGTAGTTCTCGATGCGGTCGGTGAGGGCCGCCCACCCGCCGGGCGCCAGGGCCTCGAGCACGCGCGTCGTCAGGCCGGCGCGGCCGGCGTAGATGGCCGCTGTCAGGCCGGCGGGACCGGCCCCGATGATGACGATGTCAGAGCGCTCCACGGCGAGCCTCCGGTAGGCCGCTGGCGAACGCGCCAGTATACCCGAGGCGCGGGCGCCTGCCAACAAGCGAACGGGGGCCCGCAAGGGGCCCCCGCACGCGTGGCAGGGCCGTCAGCGAGACTTCACCGGGACCCGAGCGCTACCGAACGATGGTCGGAGTGATCTTGATGATCAGGTCCGAGTTCTTGACCTCGGTCCTTCTGTGCTGGAACAGGTAGCCCAGGAACGGGATGTCCCCGAGGAAGGGCACCTTGTTGATGCCGACGCTCTCGTCTTCCGCGAGGAGCCCGGCGAGCATGAAGGTCTGACCGTCGAACACGCGCACCTGCGTCGTCGCGCGGCGCTCCTTCGTCCAGGGGATCTCCTGGTTCGGTCCCTTGAACCCGACGATCGTGCTCACGTTGGGCTCGACCATGACCGTGATGTGACCGTCGGGGGCGGCCCGCGGCGTCACGTTGACCTGCACGCCCACCTGCGCCTTCTCGACCCTCACCTCCACCGCGCCGCCGGTCGTCACACCCGTCACCGTGTACGGGATGACGTCGCCGATGTGGATCTCCGCCGGCCGGTTGTTGAGCGTCGCGAGCTTCGCGCGCGTCAGGACGCGCGCCTTCCCCTCGTTCTCGAGGAAGTCGAGCGCGACCTCCAGCGCCTGAGCCTGGTGGTGGACGTTGCCCCAGTCGAAGTTCTGACGGACGAAGTCCATCTCGGACGGGATGGCGTCGGTGGTCGAAGCCTCGTGGGAGCCCTCGGTGAAGATGACCGTCTGCTTCGTGAGCTTCGACCAGTCGATGCCCAACTGCATGAGGTCGCTCGTCGAGACCTCGATCACCTCGGTCTCGAGCATGATCTGCACCGGGGCGACGTCGAGCTCCTGGATGACGCCGCGGATCTGCCCGATGAGCGCCGGCGTCGCGACGACGACGAGCCGGTTGCCGCCCGGGTCGGCCGCGACCTTCTCGACCATCTTCTCGACGACGGGCACGAGCTCGAAGGCGTCCGCGAACTGCAGCGGGATCACGTACGTCGCAAGGCCCGTCTCCTGCTGGAGCGCGGTGCTCTCGGCGACGAGCACCGAGTTCCCGATCTTCTCGTAGCCGAGCCCCGCCGCCCTCACGATGAGGTTCAGCGCCTCCTCGACGGGCGTCTCCCGGAGGTTGATCGACACGAGCTTGTCCTCGACGTCCGCGGCGGCCACGATGTTGAGGCCGCTCTTCTGCGACAGGATGTCGAGCACGTCGGCCAGTCGCGTGTTCGCCGCGTGCATCGTCACCAGCCGCTGCCCGGGATCCACCGCCCGCATGTCCTGCGTCGGCGCGGCGACGAGCAGCGCCACGACCAGTGCAAACAGAAGGGCTCTCACGTTGCTTCCTCCTCGCTATCGGGTTGCGCGATAGGGATAGGTCCGGGTGCCGCCGGCACCCTCGACCGTGACTCCGCTGTCGTTGATCGCCGTGACGCGGACGCCGTCCACCGTGTCGCCGACGTGGACGATCGTCCGGTTCCCGCCCGCGCTCAGGATGGCGGTCGGGTTGTCGTCAAGGAACAGCGCCGTCACCGTGTACGCCGGCAGTGCCTGCTTCGCCTCGGCCCTGCTGGGCGCCGGAGTCCCAGCCGCGGCCTTGGGCGGCGGGCCGGTGTACGGCGACAGCGGGTCGCGCTTGATGTCGACCGCCGTCCGGCCGCCTTCGGCGCCGCCGATGCCGGCGAGAAGCTCCGCGGCCTGGTTCCCCGTGCTCTCGATCTCGCCGGGAGCGACGGCGCGTTCCCCGTCGGGCCCGCGAAGCGACGCGGACGCGCCCACGATGGCCTTCCCGCCGACGTAGGCGGAGACGGCGATCGCAGCGACGATGACCGCGATGAAGAGCCTCGTTCTGTCCTTCATGTCATTCCCCTCGTGCGGGCCGAACTAGCGCCCGATGACGGATACCTCAAGCGTGGCACGATGACGCGAGGCGCCGATGGCCTCCCGCGAGACGCACTCGAGCCCGACGACCGTCACGATGTCCGGTGTGGTCTCCAGAGCTCGCAGAAGCGACGCGAACCCCTGGTAGTTTCCCTCGAACTGCAGCTTGTAGCGACGCATCACGTAGTTTCCGAAGGGCTGCTCGCCGGCGGGCTCCACCTTCGTGAAGGCGAGGTTGAGCCGCTTCGCCTCGGCGCTCACGCCGGACAGGAACCGCTCGTCGCCCCTCGCGTTCTCGTCGAGCGGCTGGGGCAGGAACTGCCCGACCTTCGCGAGTTCGTGAGAGTGGCTCGCGAGGTAGCGCAGCTCCTGCTCGTACTGCTCGACGCGCTGGCGTGCCTCCGCGGCGGCGACGCGGCGCGGCCGTGCCACCTTCGCGTCCGCCACGATGAGCGTCAGCATCACGGCCAGCGCGACGACGATCTCGGGTCTAAAGCGAGCCTTCATGGGCTCCTCCCGTTCCGCCGGCCCCGACGTCGCCCGGCCCGACCCTCTGCACCTCGTCCGGGTGGGGCCCCGTAGGCTCGGCCGCCCCCGCGCCTTCGGAGAGCTGCAGGGCGCCCTCCGCCGGACAGAAGACGTCGAACTCCAGCACGTTGCCCGCCTCGTCCCGCAGCCACGTGGAGTCGATGAGCTTCGGATCGTGGAAGTGGCGCCCGAAGTACTCGTCGTCCCTGAGCGAGCCGAGGAACCTCATGAGCGCCGTGAGGCCGGCCTGCTCGCTTGCCGCCTTGAGTCTGCCCGTGAGCCGGAGCCCGGGCGTCCTCATCTGCGATCCCGGCGTGGCGCCCTCGGCGAGCTTGATCCGCGACAGCGTGATCTCGCTCGGCGTGGCCTCCGAGATGGACTGAAGCACGCGGCTCCACCGCACCTGCGCCGCGCGCATCCTGACGAGCTCGAGGTCCTCGCGCGTCATCGCGCCGCCCTGCTCGCTGAGGATCGCCGTGATCGCGTTCTCGGAGGCGCGCAGCCGCGTCTCGCCGACCGCGGCCGCCTGGTTGGACAGCCGCAGCGAGACAAGGAACAGCACGACCAGGGCCGCGTTCGTCGCGATCACGACGGCCAGGCCGGCGAACCGCCTCACCCTGCGCTCGGCTTCCGCCCTCCGCTCCCTGCCGGCCGGGTACATGTTGATCCTGAACAGCACGGCTACGACCTCCTCCTGGCAAGACCCGCGGCGAGGGCGAACCTCGCGCCCTGCGGCCGCAGCGGTGCGACGTCCTGACCCGCGGAGGCGAGCTTGGCCAGCGGGTCCAGGAGAGCGGTCTCGATGCCGGTCGCCTGCTGAAACGCCCCGGCGACGTCCTTGCAGAGCGAGCGGCCGCCGGAGAGGTAGATCCTGCCGATGGTCTCGCGCCCGGACTCGTTGTGATAGAACGTGAGCGAGCGGCGCGCCTCCTGGACCGCCGTCTCGAGCCACGGCTTGGCCGGTGCCTTGCCGCCCGAGCCGGCGATCAGCGGGACCGTCCTCGCGAAGAGGAGCCCCCCGCGCTTGTAGATACCGAGGTTGAGAGCGGTCTCCCCGAGGTCGCCGACGGCGACGGCCTGCTCGCCAAGGAGCCCCTCCTCGTCGGCCTCGTTGAGGATGGCGAGCGGCACGAGGTCCACGGTGTCCACTTCGAGCCCGACCGACGAGAGGAACGCGACGTGTTCGTCGACGAGCGTGCGCTCCACCGCCGTCAGCAGCACCCTCATCTGCGCTTCGTCGTCGCCGGCCTTCGACGCCCCGTCGAGCACCTGGAAGTCCAGGATGAACTCCGCGGCGCCGAACGGCACGTGCCGCCGGGCCTCCCACCTGATGGACTCCGCGAGCTCCTGCTTGGGCATCGAGGGAAAGCTCACGTGCTTGATGCTCACGCCGGGACCGCTCACGGCGGTCACGACGGGAACGCCCTCAGGGTGCTCCAAACCACACCCGGCGAGGGCCGCCTTCACGGCAGCGAGCTTCGCGGCCGCGGCGCCGTTGCCCGACGTGCCGGCCGGCTTGATCTCCTCGACCGCGGCCCCGAGCAGTCTGGTCCCTCCGCGCCCGTGAGACAGGCGGACGGCCTTCACGCTCGTCGAGCCGACGTCCAGCCCCACGACGGCATTGCCCAACCCACCGAACACGGCCCCCTCCTTCAGCTCAATACAGGGACTGGTTCCGACAGACGGCGGTCGAGGTGACGCGGATGCTCATGTCGTCACCGGTCACGCCGGTCGTTCCTCTGTTGTCGTAGAGGTCGAGCACGATGCCGACCTTCACGCCGTTTCCGGACGAGAACTGCAGCGCCGTCACCTTGTCCACGAGCACGACGCCAGCGGAGTTCCTGAGCTCGCCGTTCACGAGCGAGTACGAGACCATGAGGCTGTCCCCGGCAGCCGTCACGCGGTAGACGGACATGGAGCTTCCGCCTCCGCCGATCACGACGCGGCTGCCTCTCCTGATGTCGCCCAGGATGCGCTCGACCGCGTGGTCGGCGCCGCGCTGGAGGGCCAGCCGCGAGCCCGCCGTGCCCCACGCCTGCATGGAGGACAGGTACATCGCGATGACCGCGAGCGCCACGACCGACGAGGCGACGCCGGCGATCGTGAGCTCGACCAGCGTGAGGCCGGCCTCCCGCCGACCGCCGGGCGCGCGGAATGAGCGGCGCAGGTTCATCGGTTCACTCCCCCACCAGCGTGACGAGCCGGACCCGGTCGCGGGGCGCACCCTGCGGCCACGCCAGCCTGAGGTTCACGATCTTCGCCCGCACCGTCACGCCCATGGACGCCCAGGTGGTCTCGCGCACGGCCCACTGCATCGAGCCGGTGAGATCGTCCACCGTGGTCACCGTGCCCATGTCGTCCAGGACGACCGCGGGGTTCGTCGGGTGCGAGCCCACGCCCATGTGCACGCTCGTCCAGTCGGCGTCGGACCCCGTGGAGGCGTAGCCGGCGTACTTGAGCTCCTCGATCTTGCGCTCCGCCATCTTGAGAGCCACCCGTCGCTCGCCTTCCTGGTACACGCGCGAGCCTCCGCTCCAGAACATCTGGTAGACGAAGACGATGGCTATTGAGAACACGATCACGGCGACCATGACCTCAATCAGGCTCATGCCGGCTTCCCTCTGGATCCTCATCGAGTCCCTCTCGCTGCGCCCCGCAGCGCGGGGCGGCTGACGGGGCCGGGGCCCGAAGGCCCCGGCCCCCACAAGCCTACCAACCGGTCTCCGAGAACGAGCCCGATCCTGCGTTGCCGTTCGCGGCGTTCGCGCCCGCGTGCGTCCAGATGATCCGGCCCGTGGCGGGGCCCCAGCCACCTGTCACCGACGCGGTCACGACGAACCCGGTCGCCGCCTGGCCCGACAGCGCGTACGTGAAGTACCGCGCGTTCGCCATGTCGTCGGCCACCATGAAGTTCGTGGTCGTGCCGCCCACGTACGTGTTGTTGCGCTGGAAGTACGTGAGCGCGCCCGCCACGGTCGCGTCGATCACCGCGTACGCCTCGCTCTTCCTGCTCTCCTGGATGTAGTGCATGTACACAGGCACAGCGATGCCGGCGAGCACGAGGACGATGATCACGACGACCATGAGCTCGATCAGCGTGAAACCCTTGCGGTTTCTGAGAAGCCTCATTTGTTCACCTCCTTTCAGGCTCCGATGCATGCCTCAACCGACGGTCCTCACAGCCACTCGCATCCCGCCCGGTCCCCTGTGCCGGGCGCACATCACATCGACTGGCGGATCGCCCCGCCCAGGTGGAACACCGGCAGGAACATCGCCACCAGCATGAGCGCGATGAGCCCGCCGACCATCACGATGAGAAGCGGCTCGATGAGCGAGGCGAGGCCTTCGACCGACGCCTCGACCTGGTCGTCGTAGTGGTCCGACACCGTCGTGAGCATCTCGCCCAGACGGCCCGTCTCCTCGCCCGTCGTGATCATCTGAACGACGATCTCTGGGAAGATGCCCGCGGCGCGGAACCCGAGCGAGAGCCCGGCGCCGCGCGACACGTGCCGCGCGATGTCCTGCGACGCGCGCTCCACGACCTCGTTGCCCGCGGTCTCCCCCGCGAGCTCGAGCGCGTCGATGATGGGCAGGCCGCTCTCGACGAGCACGCCCAGCGTCCGCAGGTACTTCGCGATGACGACCTTCTGGATGATCGCCCCGAAGATGGGCATCCTCAGCTTGAACGAGTCGAGCGAGAGCCGGCCGGCCGGAGTCCGCCGCAGCGCCCGGTGCGCGATGAGGAGCGCAAGGAGCAGGACGGGCAGCAGCCAGAAGTGCCGGCCGAGCGCGTGGCTCACGGCGATCACCATCTTGGTCGGACCGGGGAGGTTGGCGCCCAGCGAGTCGTAGATGTTCGCCATGAGCGGCACGATGCGCAGCATGAGAACGATCGTCGCGAGGACGGCGAACCCGACCACGAACATCGGGTAGGTCATCGCCGCCTTGACCTTCCGCTTGATCGCCTCGGTCCGGTTCATGTACTTCACGAGGTGCCCGAGGATGACGCCGAGCGTTCCGCTGCGCTCGCCCGAGCGCACCATGCTCACGTACACCTTCGAGAACACGCTCCCGTGCTTCGCCATCGCGTTGGAGAGCGTCTCTCCGCTTTCGATGTCGGTGGCGACGCGCACCAGCGCGTCCGAGAAAGCGCGGTTCCGCTCCTCCCTCGCCAGGCCGTACAGGGCGCGGATGACCGGGAGCCCGGCGTTGAACATGGCCGCGAGCTGCTTGGTGAAGAGCGCGACGACGCCCGTCGAGACCGGCATCCCGAAGAGCACGCGGCTTCCGGAGAGCCGCTCCTTGATGCCTTCCTTCGCCTCGCGGATCGACAGCACGACGTATCCGTCGCGGTGGAGCACGTCGACGGCGGCCTCGGCCGACTCCGCGTAGACGACGTTCGCGGTCCTCGCGCCGTGCGTGCTCTTGGCTTCGTACTCGAATCGTGCCACGTGGTCACCTCACCCAGGGATGGCTCAGATGAGCTCGGTGCAAACGCTCAGGGCCTCTTCCACGGTCGTGATGCCCTGTTTCACCTTCGTGATCGCGTTCTGCCGGAGCGTGACGAACCCGAGCTCGACGGCGCGCCTTCGGACCGCGTCCGCGGACGCGCGCGCGATGACCATGTCGCCCAGCTCGGGCGACAGGTCGAGCAGCTCGAACACGGCCGTGCGGCCCCGAAAGCCGCGCCCGCGGCACTGCTTGCAGCCGGCGCCCTGCAGGAACGTCGTCCCCCGAAGGTCCGCCTCGCCGAGCGCGCGCACAACCGAGGGGTCGGGCTCGTACTTCGTCGCGCAGTCCGGGCAGATCTTCCTGACAAGGCGCTGCGCCATCACGAGATGAACGGCGCTCGCCACGAGGTACGGCTCGATGCCGATGTCCACGAGCCTCGTTGCCGTCGCCGGCGCGTCGTTGGCGTGCACCGTGCTGAGCACGAGGTGGCCGGTGAGCGCCGAGCGGACGGCGAGCTCGGCGGTCTCGAGATCCCGGATCTCGCCGATCATGATGACGTCCGGGTCCTGCCGGAGCAGTGACCGCAGGCCCGTCCCGAACGTGAGTCCGGCCTTCCGGTTGATGGTCACCTGGTTGATGCGCTCGAGGTGGTACTCGACCGGGTCCTCGAGCGTCGTGATGTTCTTGCCGACGCGGTCGAGCTCCTTCATCCCGGAGTAGAGCGTGCTCGTCTTGCCCGACCCGGTCGGGCCGCTCACGAGCACCATCCCGTAGGGCCTTCGGATGCCCCTCAAGTACGTCTCGAGCATCTCGGGCTCGAACCCGAGGTCCTCGAGCCGCACCGTCCCGCCCGACTTGTCGAGAAGGCGCATCGCGACCTTCTCGCCGTACACGGTGGGCAGCGTGGAGACGCGCACGTCCACGGCGCGGCCGTCGAACGAGAGCGTGAAGCGCCCGTCGAGGGGCACGCGCCGCTCGGAGACGTCCATGTCCGAGAGGATCTTGATGCGCACCACGATGGCCTCGTGGAAGTCCTTGGGCGGCGTGGCCGAGTCATACAGCATGCCGTCCACGCGGTAGCGGACCACGGTCCTGTCGGGCAGCGGCTCGATGTGAATGTCGGTCGCCCGCTCCGCGAGCGCCTGGCTCAGGACGAGGTTCACGAGACGGACGATCGGCGCGTCCTCGGCGCGGTTCCGGAGTTCCTCCTCGTTCATCTCCCCCGCGCTCGTCGCGGACTCGGTCTCGAGCTGGAGCTTCGCCCCGGCGATGACCTCCTCCATGTGCCGGCCGGCCGTGGCGCTCCGGTACGCCGTCGCGATGGCCTCTTCGATCTCGCTGCGGGAGCCCACCTCGGGCTTGATGGTCTTCCCGGTGGCCACGCGGATGTCGTCGATGGCGACGAGGTCGAGCGGGTTCGCCATCGCGACCGTGAGAACGCCCCCGTCGAGCTCGACGGCGAGCGCGACGTGATGACGCGCCATGTGCTCGGGGATCGTGAGGATGACCTCGGGCTCGACGGCGGTCACGCGGGCGAGATTGAACGTGGGGATGTCCAGCTGCTCGGAGAGCGCGCGGACGATCTCGGGCTCGGTCGCGAGCCCGAGACCCACGAGCGCCTCGCCCAGCCGCTCACCGGTCGTGCGCTGACGCTCGAGCGCCTTCGCGAGCCCCGCCTCGTCGACGATGCCCGACTCGACGAGGAGCGTGCCGAAGCGCCTGCCGGCGTAGGACAGCCTGTTCTCCGGCACGCGCCCGCCCTCCTGTGCGGTTCCCGACACCCGACCGGCCACGGTCCTTCCCTTCGCTAGCCCTGCTGACCCTGCACTCGCGTCCACGACGCGAGAATGTACCCGCCCGTCACCGGATAGCCGGGCGGCGACTGCCCCGCGAGTCTGGGATCAAAGTGGTAGCGCTTGTTGTATCCGGACACGACGCCGCCGTTGTGCCTGAAGGTGCCGATGGCGCCGAACGACTTCTGTGCGATCCCGCCGTAGACCATGAGGTCGCCGCGCGGACTCCCCCGGTTGTAGTTCTCGGCGGTGAACGAGCTGTCGAGCGCCATGATGTGCGCGTGGATCTCGCAGTTGTTCCGGTTGGCCGCGTTGTCCTGTACGATGACGTTCTTCGCCGAGCAGATCCCGAGGAGGTCATCGCACCCCTGATTCGGGCCGCTGCCCGGCGTCGAGTTCCGGTACCGCACGTCGTCAGTGATGGTGACGTTCCCCGCGCAGCCGAGCGTGAGCTGGCCGTCGAGCGTGCCCTTGAGGTCCACGGGGCTCCCGAACCACGCCACGCCGTTGGTGTTCGCGATGCTCACCGACGTCCAGGAGGTCCAGGAGTACCGGTTGCCGCTGGTCCTCCTGTACGCGCGGTAGCTCAGGTACCCGTGCTGGCCGTTCCTCGCGAGTTCCACCTCGTACTTCGCGTTCGGCCCGTTGAGGGTCCCGCAGTTGATCCCGCCGGCGGCCGCCTTGCTGCTCAGGTCGGCCATGAACGCCGCAGACGTGGGGAGCGGGACCTCCGGGACGCCCAGCTCATAGCCGCCCATGAACGTGGGCGTGCTGCCCTGGTAGACGATCATGTTGTCCCTCGACGAGGTCACCTTCATGCCGAACCAGGGGCTCCCGCTCACCTTCAGGTGGCCGTTGACGTGCACGCGCCCGTCGAGCGTGTCGCCGGTGGCGAACCACACGTCGTCGGAGTGGTGCGCGTAGAACAGGTACTGGGCGAAGGTCTCGTTCCTGATGATGCCGCGGACCGTCGCCGTCGCGCCGCCGACGCTGCCCGTGGACTCGACCGCGTACTCGTGCACCCACGGGTTGAACGCGGACCGGCGCGTGACGCCGACGGTGTAGGTTCCGCCGCCGACCGTGACGGGGTTGAGCGTGAAGTCCGTCGGGTACGTCGCGGGACTCTGCGACGCAAGCCCCTCAAGCACCGACCTCCCATGCACGAGCCCCGACTCGGCGAGGTAGAACGCCCGAGCCGTGTCTACGGCGTTCTGCACCAGGTCGCCCTCACCGACGCCGAGCGTGAAGAGCGCCACGCCGAGCAGCAGGACGGCCGACACGATGGCCATCACCGTGACCAGCGCGACGCCGGTCTGGCTCGAGAGGGCCCGTGCGGCGAGGCCGCCCTCCCGCTGCTTCTTCGTCGTCATGGTCACAACTCCGGCGGGACGACTTCCCGCCACGTCGTCTGGATGTACTTCCCCGTCGGGGGGAACCCCGGCGGCGACATGCTCATGAGGCGCATGTCGTAGTGGTAGTCCTTGCTGTAGCCGTGGATGATCCCGCCGCCGTGCTGGAACTGGCCGATGGCGCCGACCTTCTTCTGGGCGAACCCGCCCCAGATGGTCAGGTCACCTCTCGGCGACCCCTGATCGTAGTTCCGCGCCCCGAACGACTTGTCGAGCGCGATCATGTGCGCGTGGATCTCGCAGTCGGCGAGGTTCGGCGCGCTGTCCCACACCACGACGTTCTTGGCGGACACGAGTCCGAGGATGTCGTCGCAGCCCGGGTTCGGCCCGTGCCCAGGCGTGGAGTCGAGGTACAGGAGGTTGTCCATGATGTTGATGTCGCCGGTGGAACCGATCGTGATCTGCCCGTCGAGCGTCCCCTTGATGTCCACCGGCGCGCTGAGCCACGCGATGCCGTTCGTCGAACCGATGACGACGTTCGTCCACCCGCTCCACTGGTATGAGCCGCTGACGAGACGGTAGGCGCGGTAGCTCACGGTGCCCATGTTGCCGTTCCTGCCGAGCTCGACCTCGTACTTCGCGTTCGAGCCGGAGAGCGGGGCCCCGTAGATCCCGCCGGACTGCGAGTAGGACGACAGCGTCGCGATGAGATTGGCCGGCGCCGGCAGCGGGATGGGGTCAACGCCCAGCTCGTAGCCGCCCGCGAAGGTCGGCGTGCTGCCCTGGTACATCGTGAAGCTGCTCGCGGTCGAGGTCACCTTCATGCCGAACCACGGAGCGCCGCTGATGTACATGGTCCCGTTGACGTGCACCCTTCCGTGAAGGCTGTCGCGGCTCGTGAACCAGATCTGGCTGGGCTCGTCGGCGTAGTAGACGTACTGCGCGAAGGTCTCGTTCTGGAGCCGCGCCCGCACCTGGCGCACGGCGCCGTCCACCGCGGCGGTCGAGACGACGTCGTACGACGTGACCCACGGCCCCCCCGAGGCCACCTTCGTGATCGTGACGTCGTACTCGCCTCCGCCGAGCCACTGGTCGTTGAACGCCCCGCTCGCGGGAAACGACGGCGGGTCCTGCTGAGCGAGGGCCTCGAGCCACGACTTCGCCCGGTCGAGACCGGCCTCCGCCAGGTAGAAGGCTCGCACGGAGTCCACGCGATGCTCGACGATGCCGCTCTCACCACCTCCAAGAACGAAGAGCGCGACCCCGATGAGCAGCACCGCGGCGACGATGGCCAGCACGATGACCAGGACGCCGCCGCGCTCGGGCCTGGGCCCGGCGTTGCGGCGACGGCAATGGCCGAATCGGCCGGCGGCCGATGGAGTCTCGCGCGTACGCATGGACTGCGTGCACCCCCCCTGCCGCGTCCCCCCGCGGCCTGGTCCAGGAAGCCCACTGGCCTTCTGCAACTTCCATGCCATGGAGGGGCTGTCCTGCGGGGCGTGCAGGCGCGTGCGACGGCCGCGTCCGATCCCGCTCAAGAGGCCTTCTTGACCACGTGTGTGTTGGGTGTTCCGGGGTTCAGACCGGGCGAGTGCGGCAAGGCCGGCGGCCGCGCATCAGCAGGGGAAGCGTCGCGAGAAGCGCGGCCAGCGTGAGGGCGCCCCACCCGACGACGTCGCCGAGCAGGGCGTAGGGAGTCCGCGAAGAGACGAGGGGCAGGTCGCCCACGAGGACGCCCCGCTCGAAGATCCCGAGCCGCGAGACGGTGCGCCCGTAGGGATCCACGAGCAGAGAGACGCCGCTGTTGGCGCTGCGCGCGAGGCTCCTCCGGTTCTCGATCGCGCGCATGACGGCCATGGAGGCGTGCTGGAAGGGCATCGAGGTCCTTCCGTACCACACGTCGTTCGTGACGTTCACGAGGAGCGTCGCACCGCGCGCCACGAACCCGGTCACGAGCCGCGGGAAGATGGACTCGAAGCAGATGAGCGCGGCGGCGTCCACAGGCCCGGCGCTCAGAACGACGCGCTCCGTCCCGGGGCTGAAGTCGGCCTCGCCGAAGTCCACGGTGCGAAGCGCCGGGATGACGGTCTCGAACGGGATGAACTCGCCGAACGGCACGAGGTGGATCTTGTCGTAGCGACCCACGGGGTCGCCCAGGGGGCTCACGAGCACGACGGCGTTGTACGCGCGGAACCCGCGGTGCGCCTCCGGGTCGTCCCGCATGTCGGGAAACCCCGTGAGCACCCACGACCCCGTCTCGCGCGCCACGGACGCCACCTTCTCCATGTCCTTGGGCTCTCGGGAGAGGTAGCTCGGCGCGGCCGTCTCCGGCCACACGATGAGGTCGGGCCGCAACCCCGCGGCCTCGAGCGAGAGCTCGCGGAGCACGCGGAAGCTCTCGTCGCGGAACTCGGCGTCCCACTTCTTCTTCGCGTCGATGTTCGGCTGCACGACGGCGATGCGCGCCGTGGGCATGCCGCGCGCCGCCGCGCCGACCGGCGCGCGCGCCAGCACGAGCGAGCCGTGAGCGACGGGGAGCGCGACAAGGACAACGAGCCACGCGACGGCGCGAGCGCGACGCGTGACGCCTGCCGCCGCCTCGAGAACGAGCGCGCTCCCGAGCGCGAACCACAGCGACACGCCGAAGAGCCCGGTGATCGATGCGAACTGGATCGCCCGGGGCCACGCGACGCCCGCGTATCCGAGCGCCCCCCACGTGAAGCCGAGCACGCCGAGCGAGCGGAGCTGCTCGCACGCGACCCACAGAACCGG
Organism: Candidatus Effluviviaceae Genus I sp.; assembly: GCA_016867725.1. NCBI lineage: Bacteria > Candidatus Effluviviacota > Candidatus Effluviviaceae > Candidatus Effluviviaceae Genus I sp. The sequence goes on along the minus strand of VGIX01000007.1, from coordinate 40,015 downwards.
CAGGCTCACCCAGTCCGGCACGCGCGTCCTCCCGCGCACCCAGTACGCCGCCGCCGAGAAGAGCCCCCAGTACGAGGCCTGCAGGAGAACGAGCAGGACGAGCGGGCCCGACATGAGCACGGGGTTGTCCATGTCGAGCGAGGAGAGGTTGACGAGCCAGTAGAGAAGCGGAGCGAAGAACGCGATGCCCGCGATGAGCCCCGGGCGGAAGGCGCTCCAGAAGCCCGTGGGCCGCGTGCCGCGAAGCACCCAGAGGAGAGGCACGAGGCCGACGAACGCGGCGGGGAGCAGGTCAACGGGCGGGAACGCGAGCACGAGGCACCCGCCGCCGAGTGCCGCGAGCAGAAGCTCGCGCGGACCGGCGGGGCGGGACGCCTCGCTCGAACGGCCGCGGCGCGCCACGTCTCCCCCTACGCCCCGAACTTCAGGAGCCTCCCGGCGTGCGCCATCATGAGCGGCATGAGGTCCACGGCGCGCACGGTGCCGAGGCCGCCGGCGAGGCACTGCGACTCCCCGAACGCGCGCACGGCGTCGCGCCGCGCGGACTTCGCCCGAAGCACCACCGGAACCGGATGCCAGCTGTGCGATGCGAGTGCCGACGGGGTCGAGTGGTCGCCGGTGACGACGAGAACGTCCGGCCCAAGCGCGACGAGCGACGGCACGAGGGCGTCAAGCCGCTCGGTCGCGGCCACCTTGGCATCGAAGCTCCCGTCCTCGCCAGTGGAGTCCGTCTTCTTGAAGTGCACGAAGAAGAAGTCGAAGTCCGCGAACGCCCTGCCCACCGCCGCCGCCACCTCCCCCGGCGGCGCCGCGTCGAGCACCGTCATCCCCACGAGCCCGGCGACGCCGCGATACATCGGGTACTCGGCGACGGCGGCGGCGCGCATCCGGTAGCGCTCCCCGAACGTCGGGATCGGGTCGCGCGCTGCGATGCCGCGGAGCGTGACGGCGTTGGCCTTCGGCTCGGCCTTCAGCATCTCTCGCGCGCGCTCGACGAAGAGCGTCAGAAGCTCCGCGGTCCGCCTCTGGCCGGGGTCCGTCGCCGTCAGCGGAAGCGGCGGCACGCCCGTGCGCTGCGGGTCGGTGTCGTTGAGACCGCCCGCGAGCCCATCGCCCCTCAGCACGGCGACCGCGCGGTGCTCCTTCACGGGGCGCACGAAGAGCCGGACGCCGGGAAGCTCGATCGCATCGAGCCTCGAGCACAGCTCGACGCACTTCTCGTTCGAGATCCTCCCCGCCCGCCTGTCGGTGATGCGCCCGTGGGCGTCCACCGTCGCGAAGTTCAGGCGCGCGGCCACGTCGCCCGCCTTGAGCTCGAACCCGATGCCGAGCGCCTCGAGCACCCCGCGGCCGATCAGATAGCGCACCGGGTCGTACCCGAAGAGCGCCATGTGCGCCGGGCCGCTTCCCGGCGAGATGCCAGGCGCGATCGGCACGTGCAGCCCCGTCACGCCCTCGGCCGCCAGCGCGTCGAGATTCGGCGTCCGCGCCGTCTCGAGCTCGGTGAGCCCCGTCGTGGGGTGCGGCAGTCCGCCGAGCCCGTCGGCGACGACGAGCACGATCTTCCCGCCGGTCGGCGTGGCGACCGCCTCGATCAGCTTCCCGTGGTCCATCGTTCCTCCCGGCGCATCAGGCCTGCTCCGCCCCGCGCTCGTCCGTCTCGACGCCGCTGCCGCCTCCCGCCTCGTACTTCGCGAGGAACGCGGCGCGCCACGCTCCAAACCGGCCCTCGACGATCGCGGCGCGCATGTCGCGCATCATCCCGAGATAGAACGCGAGGCTGTGGAACGTCGCGAGCCGCGCCGCGAGCATCTCCTCTGCGGCGAAGAGGTGCCGCACGTACGCGCGGGTGAACTGCCGGCATACGGCGCAGCCGCAGTCGGGGTCCAGCGGCGTGTGGTCGCGGGCGCACGCCGCGTTCTTCACGACGAGCCTGCCGCTCGACGTGAACACGGACCCCTTGCGCGCGTTCCGCGTCGGCATCACGCAGTCGAACATGTCGACACCCTGCGCGACCGAGCCGACGATGTCCTCGGGGAAGCCCTGCCCCATGAAGTAGCGCGGCCTCTCCCGGGGCAGCTCGGCGATCACCACGTCCACCATCTCGCGCATCGCGCCCTTCGGCTCGCCGACCGCGAGGCCGCCGATCGCGTAGCCCGGGAGCCCCATGTCGGCGAGCGCCCGCGCCGCGTCGCGGCGGAGGTCGGCGTAGGTCGCGCCCTGCACGATGCCGAAGAGCGCCTGCTCCGCGTGGCCGCCCGGCCCCTCTGCGCCCTGCTCCGCGCGCTCCTCCTCTGGCCCGGCGCCCGGCGGCGGCTGGTCGGAGACTCGCGACGCCTCCCAGGCCGCTTTCGCCCGCTCGGCCCACGCGAGGGTCAATCGGTGCGACCGCTCCGCGTAACGGCGCTCCGCAGGATACGCCACGCACTCGTCGAGCGCCATGACGATGTCGGCGCCGAGGTCGCGCTGGAGGCCGACGTTCTCCTCGGGCGTCATGAAGTGCCGCGAGCCGTCGATGTGCGACTGGAACTCGAGCCCGTCGTCCGTGACGCGGTTGAGCCGAGCGATGCTGAAGATCTGAAAGCCCCCGCTGTCGGTGAGGACCGCGCGGTCCCAGCCCATGAACCGGTGGAGCCCGCCGGCCTCCCGCACGATCTCCAGCCCGGGGCGAAGGAACAGGTGGTACGCGTTCGAGAGGACGATCTCGGCGCCCAGCTCGCGCAGGTCCGCGGGCGCGAGCGCCTTGACCGTCGCCTGCGTGCCCACCGGCATGAACACGGGCGTCTTCACGACGCCGTGCGGCGTCACGAGCTCGCCCGCTCGCGCCCTGGTCTCCCGGTCCTCCGCGACGACGCGGAACTCGAACATGCACAACCCTCTCGGGACGCCTGTGGGCGTGGCCACCTGACCGCCCCGCCGTCAGAGGATCAGCATCGCGTCGCCGTAGCTGTAGAAGCGGTAGCGCTCGCGGACGGCCTCGCGGTACGCGGCGAGGACGGCCTCGCGCCCGGCGAACGCCGAGACTAGCATGAGGAGGGTCGACCTCGGGAGATGGAAGTTCGTGATGAGAGCGTCCGTGCAGCGAAAGCGGTGGGGCTCGCGGATGAAGAGGTCGGTCGCGCCCGCGCCCGCGGCCACGCGGCCGTCCGCCCCCGCCACGGTCTCGAGCACCCGCACGGCCGTGGTGCCCACCGCGACAACGCGCCCACCCGCCGCCCGCGCCTCGTTGATCGCGGCAGCGGCCTCGTCCGACACGGCGTAGCGCTCCTCCTCCATCGGGTGCTCGCCCGGGTCCTCGGCGACCACGGGCCGGAACGTCCCGAGCCCGACGTGGAGCACGATGCGCGCGACGCGGACGCCCGCGTCGCATGCCCTGGCGAGGAGCGCCTCAGTGAAGTGGAGCCCCGCCGTCGGCGCCGCCACGGCGCCGGGGACCGTCGCGTAGACGGTCTGGTATCGCTCGCGGTCGCTCTCGTCGGGCTCGCGCTCGATGTACGGAGGCAGGGGCACCGTCCCGATCCGCTCGAGCGTCGCGGCGAGGTCGGGGCCCACGTCGAACTCGACCTCGCGCTTGCCGCCGGGTGCCGCCCGCACCACGCGCGCGGCGAGTTTCCCCGCGCCGAACTCGAGCGTCGCCCCGGGCCTCACGCGCGCGCCGGGCCGCACGAGCGCTTCCCAGCGCCCGGGCCCGAGCTCCCGCAGGAGGAAGACCTCGACGCGCCCGCCCGTCCCTCGCTTCTTGCCGAGGAGCCGCGCGGGGATGACGCGGCTCTCGTTCACGACCAGAAGGTCGCCGCGACGGAGGTAGTCGAGCACGTCGGCGAACGCGCGGTGCTCCAGCGCGCCGCCGTCTCGGCGAAGCACCAGGAGCCGGGAGCCGTCTCGCCGCTCGGCGGGGCGCTGCGCGATGAGCTCCTTCGGAAGCTCGTAGTCGTAGTCGGATGTCCTCATGCGGCCTTGCGGTACCTCTCCCACTCGCTGAAGACGCATCCGCAGTACTGCTGGCGGTACATCTCGCGCGCCTTGGACTCGCGCACGCCGTCCATGACCCGGGGCCGGAAGTCCCGATACAGGAACTCGATCCCTCGGGCGCGCGACGCCTCCTCGCCCGCCCGTCGGATCGCCTCGTGGTCCTGCTGCGTGCTCACGAGCATGGTCGTCGTGAACGCGTCGAACCCGAGCGCTGCCGCAAGCTCGGCCGCGCGGTCAAGCCGCATCCTGTAGCAGATCGGGCAGCGCTCGCCCTCGTGGAAGACGACCGCGCGCAGGAACTCGATCAGGCCGTAGGGGTCCTCGTGGGCGATCCGCACGCCGGCGTCCGCCGCGGCCGCCCGCGCGGCGCCGAGCCTGCGCTCGAACTCCGTGAACGGGTGGATGTTCGGGTTGACGAACGCGGCCTCGACATCGTGCCCTTCCGCGAGAAGCTCGCGCATGGGCACGATCGCGCACGGCCCGCAGCAGATGTGGAGGAGAACTCGCATCGCGCCTGCGGTGGCGGAGGCTTCCATCCGCCCCGGCCACCATCCCAGCAGCCCGCTACAGCAGCGTGCCCTGCTCCCCGCCGCTCTTCGGGCTCCCGAAGTACTCGAACGCCGCCGGCGTGGCCTCGCGCCCGCGCGGCGTGCGCTTGAGCAGCCCCTCCTGGATGAGGAACGGCTCGTAGATCTCCTCGATCGTCTCCGACTCCTCGCCGACGGCCACGGCCAGGCTCTTGACGCCGACCGGGCCCCCGCTGAACCGGAAGATGACGACCTCCATGATGCGCCGATCCATCTCGTCGAGCCCGCGCTCGTCCACCTCGAGCTTGAGGAGCGACTCGTGCGCCACCGTCGCGGTCACGCGCCCGTCCCCCTCGACCTCCGCGAAGTCCCGCACGCGCCGCAGCAGCCGGTTCGCGATGCGCGGCGTCCCGCGCGCGCGCCGCGCGATTTCGAGCGCGCCCCCGTCGTCGACGGGCACGCCGAGGATGCGCGCGGAGCGCAGCACGATCTCGGCCAGCTCCGGGGGCGCGTAGTAGTTGAGACGCTGCGACACGCCGAAGCGCGACCGGAGCGGCGAGGTCAGAAGCCCCGCCCGCGTCGTCGCGCCCACGAGCGTGAAGTGCTCGAGGTTCAGCCTCACGCTCCGCGCCGCCGGCCCCTTGTCGAGCACGATGTCCACGGCGTACTGCTCCATGGCCGGGTAGAGGTACTCCTCCACCACGTGCTGGAGCCTGTGGATCTCGTCGATGAAGAGGACGTCGCCGCGCTTGAGGTTCGTGAGAATGCCCGTGAGATCGTACGCGCGCTCGATGACGGGCCCCGACGTCGCGACGAGCTCGGTGCCCATCTCCGTCGCGATGATGTGGGCGAGCGTGGTCTTCCCGAGTCCGGGCGGCCCGTAGAAGAGGCAGTGGTCGAGCGGCTCGCCGCGCTTCTTCGCCGCCTCGATGAAGACCCTCAGGTTGTCCTTGATGGTCTTCTGCCCGACGAACTCAACGAACGCCGACGGGCGGAGCTCCCTGTCGTACCGGAGGTCCTCCGGCGAGACGCGCGGCGTGGTCACGCGCGGGACGCCCGGGTCGCCCATGCTCCGTTCCCCCCAGCGCTATCCGGACTTCCGGAGGGCGCGCTTGATGACCTCCTCGATCGGGAGGTCGCAGCCTGCCTCGCGCCGCACCCGCAGGACCGCCTCGCGCGCCGACGCGCGCGTGAGCCCGAGTTGCACGAGCGCCGCAACGGCGTCGCCGGCCTCCTCGCGGCCGGCCCCCTCACCGCCCCCGATCGAGCTCACGTCCATCCCGGAGAACTTCTCCTTGAGCTCGACGATCATGCGCTGCGCCGTCTTCTTGCCGATGCCCGAGACGCTCGTGAGAAGCCCCAGGTTCTCGTCGATCACCGCGCGGTGGAAGACGTCGGGCGACAGCCCGGAGAGCGCCGCAAGCCCGAGCTTCGGGCCGATGCCCGTGACGCCGATCAGCGCGCGGAAGATCTCGCGCTCCGCGGACGTGAGAAACCCGTACAGCTCGAGCGCGTCGTCCCGGACGATGAGGTGCGTGAGAAGCCGCGTCCTGGTTCCCGTGTCGGGCAGGCCTCGGTACGTCGAGAGCGGCACGGCCGCGCGGTAGCCCACACCGCCCACGTCGAGGACGACGTCCGACGGCCGCTTCTCGATGAGCGTCCCCTCGAGCACGGAGATCATCCGGCAGACACCCTCGCCGTCTTGTGGATGTGGCACACCGCGACCGCCACCGCGTCCGACTCGTCCTCCGCGATCTCGGGCGCGCCGAGACCGAGGAGTCTCACGACCATCGCGGCCACCTGCTCCTTCGTCGCCGAGCCGATGCCCACGACGGACTTCTTCACCTCTCTCGGGGCGTACTCGAAGATCGGAACGCCCGCGGCGGCCGCGGCGAGCAGCGCGACGCCCCGCGCGTGGCCGAGCTTCAGCGCGGCGCCGACGTTCCTCGCCTGGAAGACGTTCTCGACGGCGACGTGGTCGGGGCGAAAGCGCTCGATGCGCGAGACGATCTCTGCGTGGATCCTCGTGAGGCGTTCCGGAAGGGGCGTCGCCGATGAGCTGCGGACGCTCCCCCACCACAGGGCCCGCATCCCGTCCTCGTCGAGGGCCACGACGCCGAGCCCGGTCACGATGGTCCCGGGGTCGATGCCGAGGACAACGAGCTTCGCCGGCACGGCGCTATCCTTCGTCCTTGATCGCGGCCAGGACCTCGTCGGGGATGTCGAAGTTGGCCGAGACGCTCTGGACGTCGTCGTGGTCCTCGAGCGCCTCCATGAGCTTGAGCACCTTGCGGGCGTCGTTCTCCTCGAGCCGCACCGCCGTGCTCGCGACGCGCGCGAGCTCGGCGTGCTGCACGGTCACGCCCGCCTTCTCGAGCGCCTCGCGAACGGCCGAGAAGCTCTTGGGGTCCGTCGTGATCTCGAAGGTCTCACCCTCGTCGGAGATGTCCTGCGCGCCGGCCTCGAGCGCGATCTCGAGCAGGCTGTCCCCGTCGTTGCCGGCGGACGGCACGGAGATGACGCCCTTCTGCGAGAAGATCCACGCGACGCTTCCGCCCTCGCCCAACCGGCCCGCGTGCCGCATGAGGATGTGCCTGATCTCGCCGACGGTGCGGTTCTTGTTGTCGGTGAGGACGTCCAGCATGAGCGCCACGCCGGCGGGTCCGTACGCCTCGTACACGATCTCCTCGTAGCGCGCGCCTTCCACCTGCCCGGAGCCCTTGGCGATCGCCTTGTCGATCTTGTCCTTGGGCATGCTGATGTCGCGCGCGGCCTGCACGGCCGCCCGGAGGCGGATGTTCGTGCTCAGGTCGGGCCCGCCGCTCCGCGCCGCGACCTCGATGAGGCGCGCCTGCTTGTTGAAGATGCGGCCGCGTTTGGCGTCGATCGCGGCCTTCTTGTGCTTGATGGTGTGCCACTTCGAGTGACCGGACATCCGGGACCCTCCTCTGACGGAACCGCCCGACGAGGCGCGGGCTACTCGTCTTCCTCCTGCACCTTCCCGGCCTCGGCGACGACCTTGGCCTGAACGTCCGGCGGCGCATCCTCGTAGTGGGAGAACTCCTGCTCGCAGAACCCCCTGCCTCCGGTCATCGAGCGGAGGTGCGTCGAGTACTTGTAGAGCTCCGAGAGCGGCACGTTGGCCTTCACGACCTGGTAGCGGCCCTCCTGCCCCGTCTCACGGATGCGGCCGCGGCGCGACGAGATGTCGCTCATCACATCGCCCATGAACTCGTCCGGCACGCGGACCGTGAGCAGGTAGATGGGCTCGAGAAGCACCGGCTTCGCGTTCGCGGCGGCATCTCGGAACCCGAGCGAGCCGGCCATCTTGAACGCCATTTCCGACGAGTCGACCGGGTGCATCTTGCCGTCGTACACGGCGACCCGGACGTCCACCACGGGATACCCGGCGATGACGCCCCTCGACATCCGCTCGAGGACGCCCTTCTCCACGGCCGGGATGAACTTCTGCGAGATCGAGCCGCCGACGATCTCGTCGACGAACTCGAAGCCCGCGCCGCGCTCGCGCGCCTCGACCCTGAGCCACGCCACGCCGAACTGCCCGCGGCCGCCCGTCTGCTTCTTGTACTTCCCCTCAGCCTCGGCCTTGCCCTTCAGCGTCTCGCGGTAGGCGATCTTCGGCTTCTCGGTCTCGACCTCGACCCCGAACTTGTCCTTGAGCTTCTCGATCATCACATCGAGGTGCAGATCCCCCAGCCCCGAGATGATCGTCTGCCGTATGACGGGATCGAAGACCATCGTGAACGTCGGGTCCTCCTCGTGCAGCTTGGAGAGCCCGCTGTTGATCTTCTCCTCGTCGGCCTTCGACTTGGCGCGGACCGCGACGGAGAGCACCGGCTTCGGGAACTCGACGCCGGGGAAGACGATCGGGGCGTTCTTCAGGCAGAGCGTGTCACCCGTCGAGGTGTTCTTGAGCTTCACGACGGCGGCGATGTCGCCGGCCGACAGCGACTCCATCTCCTTGCGCTCGCGGCCGGTCATCGCGTGGATGGGGCCCATGCGCTCGCCCTCGTCCTGCGTCGCGTTCAGGACATCGTTCCCCGCGCTCACCGTCCCGGAGTACACGCGGATGAACGAGAGCTCACCGACGTGCTGCTCGGCGACCGTCTTGAAGACAAACGCCGAGAACGGGCCGTTGGGATCGCAGGCTCGCTCCTCGGGCGAGTCCGACCCCGGCTTCGTGCCCCTGGCGGGACCGACGTTCGCCGGCGACGGCAAGATGCCCACGAGGAGGTTCATGAGGGGCTCGATGCCGACGCGGGACGGCGCGGCCATCGCGACGACGGGCACGACGCTCGCCTGTCGGACTCCGGCGCGCAGGCCGTCCATGATCTCCTCGGCGGAGAGAGGCTCCTCGTTGAAGAACTTCTCCATGAGTTCTTCCTTCGACTCCGCCGCCGCCTCGATGAGGCGGGCCCGCCACTCGGCGACCTCGTCGGCCATGCCCGCGGGCACATCCTGCTTCTTGGTGGCGCCCGACTTGTCGACCACGTACGCCTTCTGCTCGACGAGGTCCACGACGCCTTCGAGCTTGTCGGCGGATCCTATCGGCACGATGACCGGCGCAACGCGGGCCCTGAGCGTCTCGGCGCAGGCTTCGACGCACGCGCGGAAGTCGGCGTGCTCCTTGTCCATCTTGCTCACCGCGACGATCCGGGGAAGGGCGTGCTGCTCGAGATACTGCCAGACGAGCTCGGTCCCCACCTCCACGCCCGACGGCGCCGCGACGACGACCACCGCTCCGTCGGCCACGCGAAGGCCCGCGCGCATGTCGCCGGAGAAGTCCGCATACCCTGGGCAGTCGAGCACGTTGAGCTTCGTGCCGTGCCAGTCGCAGTGGCCCACGCCCAGGTTGATGCTGATCTGCCGGCGCTTCTCGTTCTCCGCGTAGTCCAGCGCCGACGACCCGTCCTGGACGCTTCCCATCCTCTGCAGAGCCCCTCCCGCGAAGAGGATCGCCTCGGAGATGGTGGTCTTGCCGGCGCCCCCGTGGGCCACGACGGCTATGTTCCTGATCTTGTTGGGAGACGGTGACTTCATGTTCGGTCCTTCCGGAGGGTGCCCCGAGGGCCTTCGTCGCTTCCGATTGCACTATGACAAACGTGAGAGGGTAGCAGTCCCTCCCCGGGCCAGTCAACCCGAAAGTCCGACATGCCCCTTGCCACCAGGGCGCGCGCATGGTATCGTCAGGCGTCACGCGCGGGCCGCCTCGGCGCCCGTCGCTCGTCGTTGCCATGTCTCCGGGAATCGCCAGGGGGTTTCGCATGCTTGCCGCCCTCCGCTCGAACACGAAGGCCATCCTGTGGATCGTCGTGGTGGCTTTCCTCGGTTTCACGTTCGCCGTCTGGGGCAAGGGAGTCCAGCGATCTCGCTCCGGCCCGTCCAAGGGCGTCATCGGGCGCGTGGGCGCCGCCTCCGTCCGCTATCAGGACTACGCGGACGCCCTCCGGTCCAACCTGAAGGCCTACGCCGACCAGGCCGGCGCGCAGGTGACCGACGAGATCCGGGCGGCCATCGAGGACCAGACCTGGCAGGCGCTGGTGCAGCAGGCGCTCATCGATCAGGAGATCGAGAGGCTCGGCATCAACGTCTCTGACCAGCACGTCTTCGAGATCCTGTGGAACAACCCGCCCGACGTCGTGCTGAGATCGCCGGCGTTCCAGAAGGAGAACGGCCAGTTCGACTTCGACCTCTACCACCGCGAGATCCAGCTGCATCCGGAGCGGTGGGAGGGCGTGGCCGAGTACTACCGGAGGGTCCTCAAGGAGCAGGTGCTCCAGCAGGAGATCCAGGCGGCCGCGTTCGTCAACGAGAACGAGGTGTGGAGCGAGTACATCACGCGCAACCAGAAGGTCGCCGTGTCGTACGTTGTGGTCGATCCGGCGTCCGTCCCGCTCGACGACGTCATGCCGTCCGACGACGAGGCCCGCGCGTACTTCGCGCAGCACAAGGCCGAGTACGAGCGTCCGCCGATGGCGTCGCTCGTGTTCGTGCGGTTCCCCAGGACTCCGACGAGGGACGACGAGCAGGACGTGATCGCGCGACTCGAGGACATCGCCGACGCGGTCCGCGACGGCGAGGCGTTCGGAGACCTGGCGAAGGTGTACTCCGAGGACCCGACCGCCCAAGCCGGCGGCGACCTCGGCACCATGCGAGGCGACGCGATGCCCCCGGGGTTCGCGGAGGCCACGCAGGCGCTCGCCGTCGGCCAGGTCAGCCAACCGTTCAGGACTGACGCCGGGTACTACATCGTGCAGGTCGAGGACAGGAGGCGGGCGGGCGGCGAGACCGAGGTCAGGCTGCGCGGGATCCTCATGCGCGTCCGAGCCAGCGAGCAGACGCTCGCGGCGATCGAGGACGCGGCGGTGCAGCTGCTCACTCGCGCGAAGAGCGCCGGACTCGCGCAGGCCGCGGACAGCCTCGGGCTGCGGGCCGACAGGACCCCCCGCTTCCCGGAGGGCAGGAACGTCCCGGGCATCGGGAGCGCCCCGACGGCCGTCGCGCTCGCCTTCCAGGAGCGCGCCGGGTTCCTCTTCGGGCCGATGACGACGAACGACGCCGTCTACGCGTTCGAGGTCGCAGAGAAGACGAAGAAGGGCGTTCCGACGTACGACGAGCTTGAGGCGGAGGCGAAGGCCACGGGCGGCGTGAACCCCGTCAAGCTCGCGCTGGCGGCGCGACGGCAGGGCGAACGGGCGCTCGCGATCGCGACCGAGATCGCCGGCGCCGTTCGCTCGGGCAGGACCCTGGAAGAGGCAGCGGCGCAGTACGGCACGACCGTTCGACAGACCGCGCCGTTCTCGCGGCGCGACTTCGTGCCCGGAGTCGGCCGCGGCAACGAGGCCATCGGGGCGAGCTTCAGCCTGCCCGTCGGGACCGTCACGGGGCCCGTGAAGACGGAGAGCCCGGAGCGGTACTTCGTCATCCAGGCCGACGAGCAGATCGCGGCCAGTCAGGACGGCTTCCAGGCGCAGCGCGTCGAGATCGGGAACCAGCTCCTTCAGCGGAGACGGCAGGAGCTTCTGTCGGCCTGGATGGACGGCCTGACGAGGCGGACGAAGATCGAGGACTACCGGGACATCTACTTCGCGTCCGGCGGTCGGGAGCAGCAGCCGCCGAGCGTGGGGTACGGATACTAGGAGCCGCCCGACGAGGTCCCGAGATAGCGGGCGTGGTCGGCCCCGACGATGAGGACGACGTCAACGAGCGGCGTGTCCGGGATCTGCTGGATCACGCCGCCGGTTCCGATCAGGCGGGCGACATGGCGTGCAACGCCGGTGTCGCCCGCTCTGTCTATGACGATGCTCTGCGCGTAGTCCGGCCGGTCGGCGTTCCGGTAATCCACGACGTCGAACCCGTGCGATCGAAGGAGCTTCGCCGCACGGAGGCCGAGACCCTCGACCCCGCAGCCGTTGAGCACGAGCACGGTGGTCGGGACGTCGCGCGACGCGCTGGACTCGAAGAGCCCGTAGTACGTGAGCGCGAAGAACGCGACGGCGCCGATGAGAACCACCGCGCCGATCGTGTAGGTGAACGAAGCCCCGCGCCCGCCGCCCCGGCGCCTGTCTCGCTTCCGGCTCATCCCCCGCCTCCGAGTTCCGCGTCAGCGGCCCGGAACTTCGCCAGGGTGTCCCCGAGCGACTCCGGGATCACGCGCGTCCCGCCCACGACCGGCATGAAGTTGGTGTCCCCTTCCCATCGCGGCACGAGGTGCACGTGCACGTGCCCCGGAACGCCGGCGCCCGCGCAGTGGCCGAGGTTCACGCCGACGTTCATCCCCTGGGGCGCGAGGGCCCGCGCGACGATCCGCTCCGCCCTCGCCACGGCCTCGATGAGGTCGCCGCGCTCGTCGCGCGAGAGCTCTGAGAGCGTCGCGGCGTGCCGGAGCGGCGCGACCATGAGGTGCCCGTTGTTGTACGGGTACGCGTTGAGGAGCGCGAACGACAGGCCGGTCCTGAAGACGATGAGGCTCCGGTCGTCATCGCCGGCGCGCGGCTTGTCGCAGAAGATGCAGCCGCCGGGCTTGTCGGACATGAGGTACTCCATTCTCCACGGAGCCCACAGCGTGTCCACGAAGGCCCCCGGCCCGCTAGGGCAGCACGATGTTGTCGATGAGGCGCGTCCCGCCGAAGTGCGCCGCCACCGCGATCATGGTCCCCGGACGCAGCTCCGCGACGTCCTCGAGGGTCGCGGCGTCCACGGCCGAGACGTACTGCACGGCGGCCCGCGATCCCGACTCGATGAGGCTCCGGACGGCCCCGACCACCGCGCGCGCGTCGCGCTCGCCGCCCTCGTACAGCGCGGCCGCCTCACGGAGCGCGCGGTACAGCGCCGGCGCCTCCCTCCGCTCCTCGGCCGACAGGTACGCGTTCCGCGAGCTCATCGCCAGCCCGTCCGCCTCGCGCACCGTCGGGGCCCGGATGATCTCGACGCCCATGTTGAGGTCGGCGACCATGCGCTCGACGATGGCGAGCTGCTGCCCGTCCTTCTGCCCGAAGACGGCGAGCGACGGCCGCACGACGTTCAGGAGCTTCGCCACGACCGTGGTCACGCCGTCGAAGTGCCCCGGCCTCGCGGCGCCGCAGAGCCGCTCGCCCATCCGCTCGACGTGGACGACGGTCGCGTGGCCGCGAGGGTATACGTCCGCGGGCTCAGGCGCGAAGAGGATGTCGCATCCCGCCGCCTCGGCGAGCGCAGCGTCGCACTCGAGGTCGCGCGGGTACCGGTCGAAGTCCTCGGTCGGTCCGAACTGCGTCGGGTTGACGAACACGCTCACGACGGTGACGTCGGCGAGCGCGGACGCGATGCGGATGAGAGAGAGGTGCCCCTCGTGGAGGGCGCCCATCGTGGGCACGAACCCCACGACGCGGTCCTCCGCGCGCAGCGCCCGCGACCTGGCGGCCATCGCGGAGGAGGTCCTCAGCGTCTCCATGATCGTCCCTACGAGTAGCTCTCGTCGAGGCTGGGGTAGTCGCCGCCCTTCACGTCGCCGACGAACCGGCGCGCGGCCTCCGCGACGACCGACTTCGCGTCGCCGTAGCGCCGCACGAACTTCGGCGTCGGGCCGGCGACGTACCCGACGATGTCGTTCACGACGAGCACCTGCCCGTCGCAGTGCGGGCCGGCCCCGATGCCGATGGTCGGCACCGCGACGGCCGCGGTGATGTCCGCGGCGAGCCGCCACGGCATCGCCTCGAGGACGATCGAGAAACAGCCGGCCTCCTCGAGGGCCGCCGCGTCGTCAAGCAGCCTCGCGTGCGCGTCGTCGCCCTTGCCCTGCACGCGGTATCCGCCGAGCTCGTGGATGGACTGCGGCGTGAGCCCGATGTGCCCCATCACGGGGATGCCCGCGTCGAGCACCGCCCTCACGGTCGGCGCGATCTTCCGCCCGCCCTCGAGCTTCACCGCCTCCGCCCCGCCCTCCTTCACCATCCGCCCCGCGCTCCGCACCGCGTCGGCGACGGACGCCTGGTACGACATGAACGGCATGTCCCCGACGACGAGCGCGCGCGGCTTCGCCCGCGCGACGGCCGCCGTGAGGACGAGCATCGCGTCGAGCGTCACCGGGAGCGTGTTCTCGTAGCCGAGCACGACCATGGCCGCCGAGTCGCCGACGAGCAGGACGTCCACGCCCGCCTCGTCGAGGATCCGCGCCGTCATGGCGTCGTAGGCGGTGAGGGCCGCGATCTTCTCCCCCGCCGCCTTCATCGCCCTGATGGAGGGCGCCGTCCGCTTGCCGCGCGCGTCGCTCACGTCCGCGTCCCGATCGGCACGTAGTACGCCGTGCCCTTGTCGTGCTCCTCGATCTCGCGCGCCAGCTCCTCGAAGTCGGCGGTGTTCTCCACGAAGTCGATGTCGTTCGTGTTCACCACGATGAGCGGCGTGTCCTTGTAGTGGAAGAAGAAGTGGTTGTACGCCTCCGAGAGCGCGAGAATGTAGTCGCGCGACATGTCCCGCTCGAACCGCCGCCCGCGGCGCCGAATGCGGTCCATGAGGACATCCACCGAGGCTTGGAGGTACACGACGATGTCCGGCTTCGGGACGTCGCGCTCGAGGAGGTCGGCCAGCCGCGTGTAGAGGGCCATCTCGTTGTCGTCCAGGGTGATGTTGGCGAAGATCCGGTCCTTCGCGAAGAGGTAGTCCGAGACGACGCGCTCCATGAAGAGGTCGTACTGCTTGAGGTCCGCCTGCTGCCGGTGCCGCGAGAGAAGGAAGAAGAGCTGCGTCTGGAAGGCGTACGCCCGCATGTCGGCGTAGAACTGCGGAAGGAAGGGGTTCTCCTCGACGACCTCGAGCTTGAGGTGCGCCCCCCACTTCTTCGCCAGGAGCGTCGCGAGCGTCGTCTTGCCGACGCCGATCACGCCCTCGACGGCGACGTAGTTCCTCCCCGCCACGGTCCCCCCTCTCTCACGTCCTCGGATCGGGAGCAGGCGGTCCCCCGACACGCCGCACGACCTGCCCGGCCCCGCCGACGCGTTCTGCGAGCTCGGCGACGGTGACCGTGTCGCCCGGGACGACGAGGTCCGGCGCGATCTCGGCGAGCGGAACGAGCACGAACGCGCGCTCACCGAGTCGCGCGTGCGGGATGATGAGCCCGGCCTCGGACTGGATGCGGTCCCCGTACACGAGGATGTCGAGATCGAGCGTCCGGGGCCCCCATCGCTCGAGGCGCTCCCTGCCGCAGTGCCTCTCGATCCTCATGAGCTCGCGCAGCAGGTCGTGGGGTCTAAGGCCCGTGTCGATGCCGGCCGCGGCGTTCAGGAACCACGGCTGGTCCGTCTTCCCGACCGGCTCGCTCTCGTACACCGACGACACGCGAACGAGCGTGGTGTCGGCGAGCCTCGCCAGGCAACCGAGCCCGCGCCGCAGGTGCGCCAGACGGTCCCCGACGTTCGACCCCAACCCGATCCAGACCCTCTCCATCTGCGCCTTACACCCTGTGCACCACCTCGACCCGAACGTGGTCGATCGCCCCCGCGATCGGCACGCTCGGTTTCCTGATGCGCACGAGGACCTCGGTCGCGCCGAACTTCTCAGCGATGTCGCGGGCCAGCCTCGCGGCGAGCGTCTCGAGGAGGTGGTGCCGCTCGCGCACGACCTCCGACTCGACGAGCCTGAACACGTGCTCGTAGTTGATGGTCCGCTTCATGTCGTCGTTGGCCACGGCGTCTGACAGGTCGGCAGTGATCTCGACGTCCACCTCGAAGCGCTGTCCCAGCTCGCGCTCGTTGTTCGTCGCGCCGTGGTAGCCGTAGAGACGGATGTTCTCGAGCGCGATCTTGTAGGTCGTCATGAGCGCCTCTCTCCAGGGCCCAGGCCGCTGTCATCCCCGCGGGCCGCGGGGGCCCCGGCCGTGTCCATCCCCGCGGGGCTCAGACAAGCGCCGAAGACGGCGCAAACTCGCCCGCGGGGATGACAGCGGCCGGGTCCCCGAGGCGCCCACACACTACAGGATTCCGGCGATCCTATCAACGGCCTCGGCGATGCGCTCCTCCGAGGCCATGAGCGCGAAGCGGACGTAGCCCTCGCCCGACGGCCCGAACCCGGCGCCGGGCGTCACGACGACGCGCGCGTCGTTGAGCAGCCGCATCGCGAAGCCCTGCGAACCCTCGCCCCTCGGCACCCGCGCCCACACGTAGAAGGTCGCGTGCGGGCGCGGCACGCGCCAGCCGAGCTTCCAGAGCCCGTCGACGAGAACATCGCGGCGCCGACGATACACCTCGACCTGCTCCCGGACCCGCGTCTCGGGAAGCGCGAGCGCCGCCTCGCACGCCCGCTGAACGGCCGTGAACACGCCCGAGTCCAGGTTCGACTTCACGGCGGCGAGCGCGTCGAGCGCGGGCGCGCTCCCGACGGCGAAGCCCGCGCGCCAGCCGGTCATGTTGAAGGTCTTCGAGAACGAGTGGAACTCGATCGCGACGTCCTTCGCCAGGTCGCACTGGAGCACCGACACTCTCGGCCCTTCGAACAGCACCTCGGCATAGGACGCGTCGTTCACGACCAGGAAGGCGTGCTCGTGCGCGAGATTCACCGCGAGCTGGAAGAGCTCGGGGTCGGCCGACGCGCCGGTCGGGTTGTTCGGGTAGTTCAGGAAGAGAACCTGTGCCGACTCGAGGGTCTTCCTCGGCAGCCGCTCGAGATCGGGCCGGAAGCCCAGCTCCGGCTCGAGCGGCATGTGCACGACGTCGCCGCCCGCGAGCCACGACGCCGCCTGGTAGACAGGGTAGCCGGGGTCGGGCACGAGCGCCGTCCGCCCTTCGTCGAGCACGGCGAACGGCAGATGTCCGATGCCCTCCTTGGTGCCGATGAGCGTGACGACCTCGCGCTCAGGGTCGAGCGCAACGCCGTACCGCTTCTCGTACCACGCCGCGAACGCGCGCCGAAGCGACGGCTCGCCGCGGCCGAGCGGATAGCGGTGCGTCGTGGGGTCCGCGCACGCCGACTGCATTTCCGACACGATCTCCGGGAACGTCGGAAGGTCGGGGTCGCCGATGCCGAGGTCAACGAGGTCCGCGCCGCTCTCGGTGAGCGCGCGCTTCGCCCGGTCCACCTCGACGAAGAGGTAGGGCGGGATCCGGCCGAGTCGTTGTGCGGGCGAGAACGCTCTCATGCCCCCCCCGGGAACGCTGCAGAGCGGCACGAAGCTAGCCCGCCCCCCGCGCGCCCGTCAACACGAAAGGCCCGGCGGCGCGGGCCGACAAGGGCCACCGTCACCGCCGGGCCGTGCTCCTGACATCCGCTCTCGACTCCGGCAGCCGGCCGTCCCGGCGCCGGAGCGCGGCTACCTCGCCGACGAGAGCGCCGGGTCCTCACCGTCCACCGACACCGGACGCTCCGGCCGCCGACTCGGCTCCGTTGCTCTCCGCTGCTCCATCCGCGGGTCGTACCCCACGCCAGCGCTCGCCGGCGCGCCGTACAGCTCGGGATGGCTGTACTTGCCCTGCTCGCCCGCCGGTTTGACCTCCTCGACCTGGATCCTGTGCGCCTCGGCGTACGGGTCCTGCCTGATGCCCGTCACCTGCCACGAGACCCTCATCCCCGGCGAGCCGCCCGCGATGCGGAAGCGGTTCCGCGCGATCTCGTCCGCCACGTACACGGGTGCGAACCCCCCGATGCAGGTCAGCTGGTACCGGAAGTCGCGGTTCAGGGCGCCGAACCACTCGGGCAGCTCGACCCACGCCTCGCCCGCCGCGTCGAGCGTCGTCACGCCGTCGTACACGTTCTTCATGTCGGGGCTCTCGACGAACGAGTGAGAGAGGTACTTGTTCGCCGGGTCCAGCGGATGGTCGATCCTGAACGAACCCGCGGACTTGGTGAGCGTCCCGTTCACGTGCGTGTTGCCGGCGAAGTAGCCCGCGTAGTTCGTGCCGGCGCCGGACGCGGTGCCGTAGACGCCGTAGTTCGTGCCGGAGCCGTCTCCTCCCATCGCCTCGCCGAGGACACCGTAGTACACAAGGGCGCTCGTGCCCGGATGCTCGGCCCAGCCGAGCACGCCGATCCCGGAACCCACGAACTTGCCCCCGATGCCCCAGAAGTCGGAGGTGTTCGACTCGCCGTACACCGCGATGTTGTTGCCGCTCCGGGTGACACCGTCGTACACCGCGTGCACCACGTGGCAGTCTGCATTCGCCGCGATGTCGGCGGCGTCGGAGTAGATCTCGATCCCGTAGGCGCCTTTGGTGTCGCCGAGGAGCACGGCCCCGGCGCCGGGGGTGTTTGCCTCGATCACCGGGCTGTCGTTGTTGGCGCTTGCGATGTCCACGTCCATCACGGGCGCCCCGGACGCCGTGACCGCAGTGCGGTTCTGGAAGCCGCGGAACACGGTGTCTTCGGAGTTGTTCCTGACGTACAGGGCAATTGCACCCGAGGTGCCGCTCTCCCTGCTGATCCACACCCCGTCCCAGGAGTTGGCGCCGGTGTGGGTCATGGAGATCGCATGTGACGTGCCGCCATAGCTCCCGGAGAACGGCAGAAGGTCGCTCGTCGCCGACTGCAGCGCCGACGGCACGCTCGCGAGCTTGAGCCGCGGCGAGAGCGCCTCACCGCCCACATGAAGCTGCAGGTAGTACGGCGGGCTCGCGAACGACGGAAGCGGCGAGACGATCGAGCCCAGCTCGATGTTGAACCAGCCCTCCGTGAGCGTCACGCCCGAGTGCGTCTCGGGTCCCCACAGAAGCGTCCCGCTGGATGCCGCGTTGTAGATTCGCGCCACGACCGTGTACGAGCCGCTGATCGGAAGCCCGGTCGTGGTGTTGGCCAGGAACCCCTGGAACCAGACCGTGCTCGCCGTGCTCCTGTCGCCGTCCGGCGCCGGCGTCTGCGCGAACTCCGCGTCCTCAAGCACGACGGACCGCGCGAGCGCGATCCCCGAGAACACGACCGCCGCGGCCAGCGCAAGCCAGAGCCCGCGACGCACGAAACCCATCCCGCTCATGAGGTGCCTCCTCTTCTGATGAACGCCCGCGATCACCGCCGTCCCCACGCTACCTGAGAACGACCACCCGCTGCAGGTCGCCGACTCCGCCGCACTCGAGCCGGCAGAAATAGACACCCGACGCGACCTTCCCGCCGCGGTCGTTCGTGCCGTCCCACGCCACGGAGTACCTCCCGGGGCGCGGGCAGTCCGGCCACATCTCGCGCACCACGCGACCGGCGACGTCGTAGATGCGCAGACTGACCTCCGCGCCGACCGACGCGACGTCGAACTGGATCAGCGCCTGGTCCGTGAAGGGGTTCGGGGCAAGCGCGTGGAGCCTTGTCTGCAGCGTCCCGCCCGTGGTCACGCTCACCGGGTCCATGGTGAGGCGTTCCTCGGACCCGTCCCACCGGACGGCCCACAGCTCGTACCAGAACTCGCTCCCTGGCCATACGGAGCGGTCGTCGTAGGACGAGGGCGAGGCGAGCGGGAGGACCTCGTCGTTGACCCGCGCGTAGGGGCCGCCGAACTCGGGCGCGCGGTAGACGTTGAAGCCCGCGATGTCGTCGAGCGACGAGACGCTCCAGCGGAGCGTCACGCAGTCCGGCGCCGCCGACACCGCGAAGAACGCCACCTCGACGGGCGTGTACGCGCTGCACCCCCACAGCGAGAACGAGGTGCTCGTCGCGCGGCCGGCGAACGGGCCGCCGAGCCGCGAGCGCATCGTGAACGTCGTCGAGCTGCTCACGGGAGCGCCCGTCGCTGGAGCGGCCGCGGGCGTCGTCCACGTCCGAAGCTCGAGGGCCGCGTCCGCCCACGCCGCGGAGAGCGCCAGAGCGACCAGCACACACCCCACGGTAAGAACTCTCACAGGGCCTCCTCTCTCCGGATCGCACGGGACTCCGGAACCCCCGCCGTCGAGACCGCCACGTCCGGTGGCACCAGTACATCCAAGCCCGCAATCTGCGCAGCGCACAGTACGCCTGCCCGCCCGGGTTGTCAAGACCCAGCCTGCGCCGAAAAGGCCGCTGGCGGCGCCGGGGCTTCCTGCTACAATGCGGCGCACCCATCACGGAGGACACCATGCGCGCGCGCCTTCTCGCCGCCGTCACGGCACTCGAGCGGTCTCCCCTGCACCCGGCGTACTGGGCGCTCGCGTTCGTGGCGCTCGTGACGCTCCGGAACCTCCTCGAGGGCGCGCTCGGGCCGACGGGGTCCGTCGGGTTCGTCTACCACGCTTCGCCCTCGGCCCTCATGGTGCTCGACCACTTCCTGTTCTTCTACGCGAGCGTGTTCCTCGCGGTCGCGCTCGTGCTCGCCGCGCTCGCGCGCGAGCGCGTCGGGTCCGTCATGAAGGTCATGACCCCGGCGTGGGCGCTCGTGCTCCTGCCCCCGTTTCTCGACCATCTGCTCACGGGCGGTCACGGCGCGACCATCACCTACCTCACGGACCTCTCGTCGGTGTTCGTCCGGTTCTTCGACCCGCGCGCGAGCTTCGAGCGCGTCTCGCAGGGTCAGCGCGTCGAGATCGTCGCGGCCTGCGCGCTGGCCTTCGTCTATGTCCGCCTGAAGACGCGGAGCTGGCCGCGGAGCATCTTGGCCTTCGCGGGCGTGTACGTCGTGCT
This sequence comes from Candidatus Effluviviaceae Genus I sp., assembly GCA_016867725.1. Classification (NCBI taxonomy): domain Bacteria; phylum Candidatus Effluviviacota; family Candidatus Effluviviaceae; species Candidatus Effluviviaceae Genus I sp. The sequence goes on along the minus strand of VGIX01000007.1, from coordinate 19,454 downwards.
CGCGGCCCACGGCATCCTCCCGATGGCGTACGCGCGCCTGTTCGGCCGCGCGCTCGCCGCCTCGGGCGCGTCGCCGGAGATCGTGTACCGCGCCGCGTTCAAGGCCGGCGGCATCGTGGCCGACGAGAGCCGGAAGCTCGCGCTCCTGTTCCTCATGTCCTCGACGCTCCTCGGCTGCCTCGCGTACGCGCTCCACGCGCCGCGCAAGGCGGCCGCGTTCGTCAGGAACGTGCGCCCGCTCAGGTCCGTCCACTACGTCGGGATGGCCGCGTTCGGGATCGCGTGCGGGTGGGCGCTCGTCTCGCCGACGGGCGTCGGGTTCGGCGTAGGTGGCGATGTGCTCGGGGTCGCGGGGACCCTGCTTGCGGTGTTCCTCGCGTTCCAGGCGTCGGTCGCGCTCAACGACCTCGTTGACGAGGAGAGCGACCGCATCGTCGGCGCGGACCGCCCGCTCGTCACCGGCGCGCTCGGCCGGGGGGACGTTGCGAGGTTCGCCGCGGCCGCCGCGGCCGCGGCGCTCCTCTTCGCGCTCAACGTGAAGTACTCGACGTTCCTGCTCGTCGCGCTCGCGCTCGCGCTCTCGTTCATCTACTCCGCGCCGCCGCTCCACCTCAAGCGGTTCCCGGTGCTCGCGACCCTCGCGCTCGGGTGCATCTCGCTCCTCGCCTGCCTCGCGGGGTTCAGCGCGTTCGCCGAGGAGCGGGCGACCGCGGTGTTCCCGCTCAGGCTGGGATGGACCATCGTGCTCGCGTTCGGGCTCGGGTTCTCGGCGAAGGACCTGAAGGACGTCGAGGGCGACCGCGCGACGGGGGTGTGGACGCTCCCGGTGCTCCTGGGGCCGCGCGGCGGGCGCGCCGCCGTCGCCGCGCTCGTGCTCGCGGGCTACCTCGTCGTGCCGGTCCTGCTGCCCTTTCGCGCGCTGGCCGCCCCCGCCGTCGTGCTGGGCGCGGCGAGCGGCGCGGCGGCGCTCCTCTGGCGCCGCCGGCGGCTCGACGAGTTGCTGCTCGCCGCGTGCCTGGCCTTCACGGCGCTCGTCGGCGCAGTGACGCTCCGGGGCTTCGACCGGCTCGTCGAGCCGCGCGCGCCCGCGGCGCAGGCCGCGGCCCTCGCGCTCCTCGGCCGGAACGCCGAGGCCAGGCACGACTGGGAGACCGCCGCGGCCTACTACGCGCCGGCCGCCGCGATGCTCCCCGGGAACGTCGATCTCCAGCGCCGGGCCGGCGCGGCGCTCTCGGAGAGCGGCCGGAGCGAGGAGGCGCTCCACTATCTGGGGCGGGCGGTGACGCTCGACCCGTCCTCCTCGGTGACGCGCCAGTACCTCGCCATGAGCGCGTCAGACGCCGGCGACGCCGACCGCGCCGAGCTCGGGCTCCGCGAGGCGGTCCGCCGGAACGTCCAGCCGCGCGTCTTCCTCGCGCTCCTCGGCGAGCACGCGCTCGGGCGGGGTGACCCGACGACGGCCGTCACGGCCTTCGTGAGCGCGCTCCGCCTCGGGCAGCCCGACGTTCCCGCCCGCATCCGCCTTGCCGACGCCCTCGACCGGCTCGGCAGGAAGGCCGACGCGCGCGACCAGTACCGGACGACCGTCGCGCGCAAACCCGACTCGGCCCAGGCCCGCGACGCGCTCGCTCGCTTCCACCACCTCGCGGGCGACCTCGACGACGCGGTCCGCGAGTTCCGCGAGGCCGTCCGGCTCGACCCGGGCGAACCGGTCTTCTGGAACAACCTCGGGACCGCCCACCGCTCACGGCGCGAGTTCCCCGCCGCGCTCGAGGCGCTCGAAACCGCCACACGTCTCGCGCCGCGCATGGTGGACCCGTACTACAACCGCGGCCAGGTCTACGAAGCCCTCGGCAGCGAAGAAGAAGCGAGGAGGCAGTACCTCCTCGCCCTCGAGCTCGATCCCTCGTTCTCCCCCGCGCGTCAGGCGCTCGGCCGCATCACGACGACGGCAGCGGGCGCGCCGCCCGAAGCGCCGTGAGCACCCCGTAGGGCACCGGCACGTCCCCGATCTCGATCTCCGGCTTGCTCGCGCCGTGGAAGTCGGTGCCGCCCGTCGCCACGAGACCGTGCCGGCCGGCCTCGGACGCGTAGTGCTCATGGACGGACGCGAGTTCTGCGGCCGTCATGAGGGGCCGCCCGTCTCCGTGCGGGCGGCTGCGGTCGTACGGGTAGTACACCTCGACACCGCGCACGCCGGCGCCCGCGCACACGGCGATGACGGCGTCCACCGCCGGATCGATGAGCGACCCGCCCCCGTCGAACGCGGCGCTGTAGCAGCCGGGGTGCGCGACGACGGGCACGCCGCCCGCCCGCCCGATGAGCGCCACGCACTCCTCGAGCGTGACGCCGAACGACTTCGGCACGTGCCACTCGCCCCCGAACGACGTCCTGTCGAAGAACTCCTGCGCCTCGAGCCCCGCGTGATGCCGGTGGAGCACCTTCCAGATGTGGGGGCGCCGCACCGTGTCGCCGGCCGCCTCCCGCTCCACCTCGGCAGCGTCGATGGGATAGCCGTGCGCCGCGAGGACCTCGACCTGCCGCGCGAGCTTCCCGTTCTTCGCCGCCTGCATGCGCGCGAGGACGTCGCGAAGCTCGGGGTCCGAATGGTCCACGAAGTAGCCCAGGATGTCCACCTCGACGAGCCCGCGCCCGGGCTCGTGCGCGATGCCGATCTCGACGCCGGGGACGACCTCGAGGCCGTGCCGCGCCCCCGCCGCGAGCGCCTCGGGGACGCCCCCGACCGAGTCGTGGTCCGTGACGGCGATGGCGGCAAGCCCGAGGCCGGACGCCCGCGCGACGACCTCCGAGGGCGTGAGGCTCCCGTCGGACGCCGTCGTGTGCACGTGAAGGTCGATCCCGCCCATCGCCTCGCCCATCCGGCCCTCCCCTAGACCTCGATCCCGAAGACGCCCTTGAGCGCGTACCCGACGGCCACCGACACCGCGAAGAAGACGACCAGCCAGTGGACGTTCAGGCCGAGCACGCGGAGATCGCGCGGCGGGTACTCGACGACGATGCGCTCGACGACCGAGTCCCGCGGGATCGGCGTCGCCGACGGATACAGGAACGCGTCCCACGTGCCCTCCCGCGCCGCGACCGCCCTCACCTTGCCGACGCGCTGCAAGGGCCCCACCGCGAGACTTCTCGTCAGACGGCCGCCGGGCGTCTCGAGGGTCAGCCGATGCTCCCCGGGAGTCTCCGCGAGGACGTTCCAGACGACCCGTCTTTCCGAATCCACCCGGAGCGGCCGCGACAGCACGCGCACACCAAGCGGTCCGCTCAGCGTCATCGGCGTCGTGGTGGGCGCGGCCCCCTCGCGGAGGTACGCGGTCACGCGGGTCGTTGCCCCCACGGGCACCGGCCCGTGTGCGTACCTGATGCCGAGCTGCACCATGATGAGAAGGACGGGAACCAGGAGAAACACGATGGGGCGCAGGGAGTGCCGAAGGTACACGAGGTTGTGCCGCGCGACCCCGCCGATGGCGAGGAACATCGCGCGCGGGTCGCTCCGGAAGATCCACATCTCCATGATGTGGGCCTTGAGCCGGTCCTTCGCCCGCGCGATCCTCGCCTGGTCGGACGCGCGGCCGAAGATGAGGAGCATGACCACGCCGGTCAACGCCGACACGACGAGAAGCCCGACGATCGGCGGAAACAGCTCGTACGGCCGCAGGAAGATGTCAAACGCCTTCGTGAGCGCGTTCTGGATCGTCTGCATCGGACCGCCTTACGAGATGTAGCCCAGGCCCTTGAGCTTCTCCTTCACCTCTTCCTCCGAGTCGGCCTCCTCGAGCTTCGCGATCTCCTTCTCGAGGGCGTGCGTGACGAACTCCTCGGGCGAGGAGTAGCCCGCGAGCTTCGCGTACTTCCTGACCTTCTCGAGCAGGTCCCTGTCGAGCCTGATGCCGCCTCCGCCGAACATGGCAGTTCCCTCCGCGGGCCGCGCTAGAACACCGGCCGGCCGACCATCCAGCTCATGGGCGGGACCCCGAACTCCGCGAGGATCGTCGGCGCGAGATCGTAGAGCGCCGGCCCCTCGCGCGCGATGGGCTTGTTCGCGAAGAGAACGCCCACCACGTGGCGGTAGTCCGAGCAGTGGTCGCCACTCCATTTCTTCGTGTTGTCGTCGAAGACGCGGACGCCGATCTTGCCCGTCGCCGACGCGTCCGAGCCGCGGTAGCCCCACGAGTAGCCGACGACGATGTCGGGCGCGTCCGGAGCGCACGGGCCGTGGTACTCGTCGCGCGTCTTGTACGCCGCCGACACGGCGCGCGCGCCGGACTTCGGGTCCACGAGCGCGTCGAGCTTCGCGGCGATCTCGTCCACGAGCGCGTTCGCCTCGACGCCCGGCGTCACGATGCCCCTCCCCTCCCTGCCGCGCAGGTTGAGGTACAGGCTGTTGATGCCGAACCCGTACGCCCGCGTCTGCGTCCAGTCCACGCCCGAGAGCCACTCGACCTCGTCGGGCCGCACGCCCGGTTTGAGCACGAGGTACCCCTCGTTCCACAGCCACGTGTTGAGATGGACCTCGCGGTACCACGGCGCGAACCCGTGGTCGGAGCAGACGAGGAGCGTCGTGTTCTCGTCCACCTTCTCGAGCGCCGTCGCAAGGACCTCGTCGAAGCGCACGTAGAGCTTGTCGAGGTACGTCGCGTACGCGGGATCCTCCGCCGGGTCGTACGCCGGGTGACTCGGGTCGCCGCAGCGCCACATGGAGTGCTGACACTGGTCGAGCGACGAGAAGTACATGTAGAGGCACCCGGTCTCGAACCGATCGAGCTCGTACCGGTACGCCCTCATGCGCTCATCGAAGACGATCTCGGCGAGCGCGACGAACTCGCGATTGCCGAAGACGCCGTTCTCGATCGCCTTCGTGTCCTCGGCCATGCCCTGCGTGTAGAAGGGCCCCAGCGCGTCCACGAGCTCGCGCCCGTACGAGGGCGGGTCGGTGATGGGGAGCGCCTGATCGGCCGGGTCGATCTGGACCGGGCTTGCGTACAGCACGAAGTCCGGCCGCACCGACTTCAGGAAGAACCTCACGATGCCCGGCACCTTCACGAGGCGCGGCACCATCTCGAACGCCACGGGGACGAACGGGCTGAACTCGCCCTCGGAGAGCAGGATCTCGCGACCCTGCAGGGAGATCATGATGACCGGGTTCTCGGGGTCCACGGTGATCCGGAACGGGACCGTCGCCTTCCGCTCCTGGTACGGGACCGCCCGCCCGGTGCGGCGCTCGATCGCATCGAAGTCCTTGAAGTCGTTCGGCGGGCCGTAGAGCTTCGCCTCGGCGACGACGCCGTCGAACGCGACGTGGTAGAAGTAGCCGCCGCCCGCGTCGTCTCCGCCCGTCGGCACGCTCGTCACGTAGTACGACGAGGTGCCGTAGGTGCCCAGGATGTCCGGCGTGCCCATGCCGGAGAGGCTCTTCACGAGCCCCCGCTCGCTCGGGACGGGCGGGAAGTTCGACGGGATGGCGAAGATGACCGAGGGGATGCCGGCCTTCTCGAGCACCTGCCAGAACGCCACCCCGCCCCGCAGATTCTCGACGCCGCCGCTCCTGAGCGGGAACACGTAGTCGGAAAGCGGCAGGCGGATCCGGTTCGGGACCTCGAGGCCGAGGACGCGCGTCTTCTTCGGGGCCGCCCTCGCCTCGGATATGGACAGGTACGGGAAGTACGACTCCCGCGTCCTGTGCACGAAGTCGAAGATGCCGTGCACGCCCGGGTCGGCGCCCGTGATGAAGTTCGACCACGCGACGGGGCTCTGCGGCGGGATGCTCGAGAGGAGCGGCCGATACCCGCCCGCGTCGGCGAGCATCCGGAAGTGCGGGAGCCTCCCCTGCGCCATCAGCCGCTCGGTGATCCGGTGGTCCATCCCGTCGATGCCGAGGATGATGACGCGCTTCGTGCGGGCTTCGTCCGACGCGGGCCGCACGCTCGCGAGCTCCGCGCGCTCCGCCTGCGTGAGCCGACCGTCGGTCGACGCGCCGGGGCCGCACCCGGCGACGAGGGCCGCGAGCGAGCACGCGAGCGCCGCCCCCAGCGCCGCGGCGCGCCTTGCGCGCGGTGCCCTGCCCCGCACACCCATCTCACGCACCCCCTTCGACGCCGCCCGGCTCCGGCTCCGAGAACACCGACCGGCCCTGCATGTGCTCCGGCGTCGGAACGCCGAACGCCTCGAGCACGGACGGACCGATGTCCATGAGCCGCGGCCGCGCCGCGAGCACCTTGCGGTTGCAGAAAAGGACGCCCGGCGCGAGCTTGTAGTCGATGCAGTGGTCGCCGCTCCACGCCTTCGTGTTGTCCTCGAACACCGCGTCCGCCGACTTCCCGACCGCGCCGTCCCACGACGCGCGGTAGCCCACGTTGTAGCCGATGATGAGGTCGGGCGCGTTTTCGGCGTACGGCCCGTTCATCATCGCGGCGACGTCGTAGACCGACGTGATGGCGGTCTCGCCGGTGACGGGGTCCTTGAGTCCCTCGAGCTTCGCCCTGAGCTCCCGCTTCAGCGCGCTCACCTCGTCCCTCGCGACGACGCCCTTCGCCTCGCGGCCCTTCCGGTTGAGGTAGACGCCGGAGAGCCCCAGCTGGTACGCGCGCGTCCGCGACCAGTCCACGCCGGCGAGGTACTCGCCGACCGCGCCGTCGGCCGCGGCCATGTACCCGTTCTCGATGAACCACCGGTTGAGGTTCACGCCTCGGCGGAAGGACTTGAACCCGTGGTCCGAGATGACCATGAGGAGGGTCTTCTCGTCCACGCGCTCCATGACGCGCGCGAGGAGCTTGTCCATGCGGACATAGAGCTCCTCGATCGCGCCCCGGTGCGCCGTCGTGTCCTTCCCGCGGTTGGCGGGGTGTCGGTCGTCGAGGTACCGGAAGAACGCGTGCTGGATGCGGTCCGTCGCGTCGAACACGACGACCGTGAGGCCGCCGCGGTTCTTCGCTAGCGAGTTCAGGAACATCCTCTCGCGCTCGTCGTGGATGAGGTACGTCTGCTCGAGGAACGCCGCCTCGGAAAGGACGCGCTCGTTGAGCGCCCAGGTGTCCTCGGCCAGACCGAGCGTCGCGTAGGGCCCCTGGAGCTTCGCCAGGTACTCCGCGAACATGCCCGGCTCCGAGATGGGCATCGCCGGGCTTGCCGGGTCGATGTTGATGGGCGTGACGTAGAGCTCGAAGTGCGGCGCGACGCTCGTCACGTAGAGGCGCACGATGCCCTTCACCTTCACGGCGAGCCCGGGGCGGAAGGTCACGGTGATCCAGTCGGAGTACTCCCGAACCGCGAGCGAGAGCTCGTTCCCGCCGAAGTCGAGCCACACGCGGTTGCCGCCCTCCTCGACGCGCGCGATGAACGGAACCGTGAGCTCCTCATGCTCCTCGGTGAACGGGTTGGCCGGCCCGGGCAGCTCGCCAACGACGACGTCGCCGTGGCGCTCGACGAGAAGCACCTCGCCGCCCGTGTGCTTCCGGGCCCTCTCGGCGTCCGTCGTGAAGAACGTGAAGCTCCCCTGCGACCCGCGGAGGTCGGGCACGCACATCGCCGAGAGCATGACGCCGTTTCGCAGCCGCTCGGGCGGGAACGTGATGGGGACGCGGAGCACGTGGCACGGGACGAGCGCGTCGTCGAGCGCGCTCCAGAACGTGCGGCTCTTCCGCATGAGGCGGATGGAGGGCTTGCCGAGCGGGACGCGGTAGCGGCCGAGGCGGAGCGTCCGGCTCGGGTTCGTGATGCGCGTGGACGACAGGAGCGGCAGGTAGGTCCGCTCGTCGCGCCCGAGGAAGTCGAAGATGTTGTGGCGCGACGCGTCCACGCCCGTCGCGAACGTGGACCACGCGACCGGCGACATCGAGGGGCACGAGGTCTCAAGCGGGAGGAACGAACCCTCCGCGGCGAGGGCGCTGAAGTGCGGGAGCTTCCCCTCGTTCATGAAGCGCGTGACGAGCACGGGGTCGAGGCCGTCGAGGCCGAGCACGATCGCGCGCCGGACCGACGCCTTGCCGCGGAGCCGGCGCCCGCGCGCCGCGCGCCCGAGGGCGCGGAACGGCCACGAGACGAGCGACGCCAGCGCGAGGAAGAACGCGATGAGCACGACGCCGAGCGAGCCCACGACGGCGAACCCGGCGCCCGGACCTACGTAGGCGTGCGCCGCGGCCGGGTGCAGAACGGCCGCGGTGACCGCGGCCGCGATGAGAGCTGGTTTCCGGACTCGGCGCATCGCCTCTCTGCCTAGACCGCGCCCCCGACCTGGGCCGTGTCTCCACTATAACCCCGCCGCCAGCGGGCCTCAAGAGGTGGTCTCGACGTCCCCTTCCACCCCCAGATGCGCCTTCCGCTCCTCGGCGAGCAGGAACTCGCGGTACACCGCCGACCGCGCCACGAGCTCGTCGTGCGTCCCGTGGTCCACGAGCCGCCCGTTGTCGAGCACGAGGACCGTGTCCGCCAGGCGGATGGTCGAGAGCCGGTGCGACACCACGAAGCAGATGACGTCCCCGAACTCCTCGTCCAGCCGCGACCAGAACCGCGCCTCGTTGTGCGCATCGAGCGCCGCCGTGCAGTCGTCGAGCAGGAGCACGCGCGGCTTCCCCGCGAGCGCCCTCGCGATCGCGATGCGCTGCTTCTGCCCGCCCGAGACGAGCGCGCCCTTCTGCCCCACGACGGTCGAGACGCCGCCCGGGAGCGCCGCCAGGTCGGCGTCCATCTGCGCGACCGACAGGCAGTGCCTCGCCCACACCCCCGGGTCGCCATCCGGCCTGCGGTCGAAGAGCACGTTGTCCTCGATGCTCTGCGAGAAGAGGAGCGCCTCCTGCGGAACGTACCCGAGCGACCTGCGGTACGAGTCCCAGTCGCACTCCCCGAGGGGTCTGCCGTCCACGAGGATCCGCCCCTCGGTCGGGCCCATGATGCCCGCGAGGAGCTTGAGGACGGTGGACTTCCCGCACGCGACCGGGCCGACGACGGCCACGCGCGTGCCCGCCTTCGCCCGGAACGACACGCCGTCGAGGTTCTTCCGCGACCCATCGTACGAGAACGACACGCCGTCGAACGCGATCTCGCCGACGCCCTCGAGCGGCGCGCCGGCCGGCCGCTTCTCGACGACCGGGAACGTCCGCACCTCCTCCACGCGGTCGATGGACACGAACGCCTGCTGTCCGGTCATGAACACGAACGGCACGTCCATCATGGGGCCGGTCAGCATGTCGAGATACACGTAGAACGCGTAGATGGTCCCGATGGTGAGCTCGCCGCGGATGACGAGGAACCCGCCGTACGCGATGACGACCATCTGGCACACGCGTGCCGCGAAGTTGTCGAGCGAGAACATGACGATCTGGAGCTTCACGAGCCCCAGGAGGGTCTCGAGCCGCTCCCTCAGGATGTCGGACAGCCGCCCCGACTGCGCGCGCTCCGCGCTGAACGCCTTGACGATCCGGATGCCCGTGAAGACGGACTCGAGCAGGTTGTTCGTCTTCGAGACCGACTGCTGCGCCGCCTCCATGTAGTGGCGCATCCGGTGCCGGAGCCCGTAGAAGATCCACATCATGATGGGGAGCGGGATCACCGAGAGCGCCGTGAGCTTCGGACTCATGACGACCATGGCGACCACGCAGAAGATGAGGCGCGAGCCGGACTCGACCGCGCGGAAGATGCCCGAGCAGCCGAACCACGCGACCTTCGGGAACTCGTTGAGGTCGTCCGTGAGGCGCGTGACGACGTCGCCGGTCAGGAACCGGTGGTGGAATCGGTAGTCCTTGTTCATGATCTCGGCGAAGACGTCGTCGCGGATGTCGCGCTCGAGGCGCGCGTTCATCATGGCGCGCGCCGCCGGGTAGAGGCGCGCGACGAAGTTGCCGACGAGGATGACCAGGAGCGCGAGCATGACGCGGCCGACGTCGGCCGCCGCGCCCGCCTCGAACACGCCCGCCACCCGGTCGAGCACCCAGCGGAACACGAGCGGATACGCGACCGCGACGGTCGTCGAGACGAGCGTGAAGAACGCGAGCGCGACGAGGATGTGCCGGTGCGGCCGCCAGTAGCGCCACAGCCACCGGACGTGCTCCCGGAACGAGAGCCTCGGGGCCTCGCGGTCGATCCTGCCTCCCGCTGTCGCGTCAGCGTTCATCGTGCTCCGCTCGCGGCGGCCGGCGCCGCCGCGCCTCCTACCTGAACATCGCCTTCACCGATCCCCACGTCGTCGGCTCGACGGGCGAAGGGGCGCCCTCGAGGAGGAACGGGAAGCCCTGCTGAGTGTGTGTCACCCCGTCGGCCGCCTGTGCCCAGACGCTGCCGTTGAACTGCAGGGCGTTGCCGGTCGTCGTCTCGCCCGTGATCGAGATGGGCGGCGCGAACGGGCCCGAGGCGAGCGAGCCCCCGGACTTCCAGGCGATCCAGTAGACGCCCGGCCCGAGCGTGACGGGAGTCGGCAGGTCGCACCGGTTCAGCATGATGGGCCGCGCGTTGTTCCCGCTCGTCGTCTCGTACACCCGATAGCACTGGAGCCACTCGCTCGACGTGAGACGGTTCGTGGTGAGGTCCCCGTACACGACGTCCGCTCCGGGCGATCCCGGAACGTCATCGAAGATCTCGAAGCGGACCTCGGTGATCGTGGACGGGCTCGTGGGCGCGTTGGTCTGGTACGCGAAGAAGAGGACGGCGCTCACCGTCCACCCGCACGTCGGGACCTCGAAGTCGTCGGCGATCACGAAGACGCCGGTGGTCTGGTGGTTGAAGCCGAGTGTGTTCATCCCGAGGGACGTGTCCTGGCAGCGCGACTCGTCCGCCCCCCCGTAGCCGGTCGCAGGGCTGTTTACCACCGGGCCGTTGTCGTGCAGCACGCTCGCGGGGAGCATGGCCGCCACGAGAACCATCACATGGAGGAGCATCGCACGCTCCTTCCTGTGTTCTCCCGTTCCGCCGGCGCGGCCGGGACTACGTCGTCCCCGCCTGCGCCGCAAACTGCAGGTCGAAGAGGTCGCGGTAGATCCCGTCCTTCGCGTACAGCTCGTCGTGCGTGCCCTCCTCGACGAGCCTGCCCTCGTGGAGCACGAGGATGCGGTCCACCGTCGTGATGGTCGCGAGGCGGTGCGCCACGATGAGCGAGGTCCGCCCCGCGAGCACGTGCTCAAGCGAGTCCTGCAGCCTTCGCTCGGTCGCCGGGTCCACCGACGAGGTCGCCTCGTCGAGCACGAGGATGTCGGGGTCGTTCACGATGGCGCGCGCGAAGCACAGGAGCTGGCGCTCGCCCATCGAGAGGTTCGCGCCGCCCTCGGAGAGCTCGGTCTCGTACCCTTGCGGCAGCCGCCTCACCATCCCGTCCGCCTGCGCGACCCGCATCGCGCGCTCGAGCGCCTCGTCCGAGATGTCGTCCCGGAGAACCTTGAGGTTCTCGCGGAGGCTCCCCGGGAACAGGTGGATGTCCTGGAGCACGAGCCCCGTCTTCTGCCGCCACGCCCGCTGCCGGTACTCCCGGATGTCCACGCCGTCGAGCGTCACCCGGCCGCTCGACGCCTCGTAGAACCTGAGCAGGAGGTTCGTGACCGTCGTCTTCCCGCCACCCGACAGCCCGACCAGCGCGACCTTCTGCCCGCGCGGGATGCGGAAACTCACGCCCTTGAGCGCCTGCGCGCCCCCGTCGTACGAGAAGGCGACGTCCTCGAACGCGATCTCCCGCCAGTCCGCGGGCACCGTCTCGATGGCGTCCGGCAAATCGGGCGTCCGCGACGGCGTGTCGAGCACGCCGAACACGCGGTCGGCCGACGCGAACGCCTGCTGGATGAAGTCGAGCTGCTCGGAGAACTGCACGAGCGGGAAGAAGAGCCGCCTCGCGTACTCGATGAAGAGCACGAGCGTGCCGACGGTCATCACGACGCCGAAGTGGTGCCGCGCGCCGATCCAGATGATGAGCATGATCGCCGCGATCTCGATCGACGAGAACGCGCCCCAGAACGCGTACTCGCGGAGATACACGCGCGTCTCGCGCGAGTACTTGTCGCGGTTGAGGCGCACGAGGTCCATCTTCGCCTTCTCGGTGTACCCGTAGATCTGGAGGATCGGGATCCCCTGGATGTACTCGACGAGGAACGCCGAGATCCGCGCGAAGAGCTTCCGGATGGTCCGAAACGCCCGCCGGATGTACCGCAGGAAGAAGTACGTCGCGAACACGATCGGCGCCATGAACACGAGGATCGCAACCGTCACGGCGGGGTTCGCGAGGAGCATCACGGTGAGCGTGCCGCCCAGAAGCACGGCGTTCCGCACGAGCGTCATCGCGACGTCGGAGAAGAGCTGCCTGAGGCGCTCGACGTCGCTCTCGACGCGCGCCATGAGACGGCCAGGCGGGTTCTTGTCGAAGTACCCGAGCGACAGGCCCATGAGGTGCGAGAACGCGCGCTCGCGCAGGCCCATCACGACCGCGAGGCCGACCTTCGAGACGAGGACGATCTGGAAGTACGCGGCGACCATCCCCACCGCGTAGAGGCCCGCGTAGAGGAGCCCCATGGCGAGCACGCCGCGCGCGTTGCTCGCGGGGATGTCCGTGTCGAGCACGCGCCGGATGATGAGCGGGCCGCCGAGCTCGGCGGCGACCGTCACCAGAAGGAGGAGCGCGGACCAGACGAGCGTCCGGACGTGCGGACGCAGGAGCGGAAGGAGCCGCCCGAGCATCGCCCGGAGCGGGATCCGCTTGACCTCCGTCTCGTCCTCTTCGATGAGGATGTCGTCCCAGTGCATCGTCGCACGCCTCGGCGCGGCCCGTCCGCCGTCCCGCGGGCCGCGGCATGGCCCTCGCGGGCCCGCCCCATCGGGGCGGACCTTACCATCGTCGTCCCTGTGCGGGAATCGCGAAGAAGAAGCCGGGCGGCGCGGCTGGTGGGGATTCTACGGGAGCGCCGGGGCGGGACGCAAGCGGTATTCCGGCCGACGATCCCGGCCGGATGCCGACGGTCCGGCCGCTACGCGAGGCTCCCCTCGACGATCCCGGCGAGCTTCGTGATGTCGAGGTCGGGCGGCGCGGCCCTGAGCGACCAGAAGAACGCGTCGTCCCAGGTGTGCGCGCCGGTGAGGTTGGTCCGCCCGAAGAGCTGGGGCTCTCTGATGGTCCCCTTCATGTCGAAGCCGTGGTGCCCGACCACCACGAGGTCGGCCGCGTTCGGCGTCTCGGGCCCGGAGTAGATCTCGTCGCGCTCGAACACGCGCTCGACGACGGGCCTTCCCTCCCAGCGAAGCTTGGAGAGACCGGCCTTGATCTCGGCGGCGACGGCGCGGGCGTCGGCGTCGTCCACGCTCCCCTTCGGGAAGCGGCCCTTCCGATGCACGAAGACGCGCCCGGGGTCGAGCACGAACGCCTTCGACGACGGCGCGATGTCGTCGAGCGAACCGGGCGGGTCCTTCTCGAACGCGAGATACCCGTTCTCGACGAGCCACCGCGCGACGCGCACCTCCTGCACGATGCCGGTGAACCCGTGGTCGGAGAGCAGGAAGAGCCCCTCGCCCTCCTCGTCGCGCCCCGAGTCCCTCGCGAACCTCGCGGCGAGCTCGCCGACGAACGCGTCCACCTTGCGGTAGTAGTCGAGGAACGCGCCGTGGTGCGGATGCGACGCGTCGTCAAGCGCGTTCCACAGGTAGTGGTGGAGCCTGTCGGTGCCCGTCACGACCACCTCGAAGAGGTCCCACGGCTCCTTCCAGAAGTGGTCCACGGCGCTCCGTCGCCGCTCGAGCGTCGAGTCGAGCGCGCCGATGAGGTACGCGTGGTCGCCGCGCGCCCGCGCGGTGTCGATGTCGATCTCGTAGCCCATCTTCTCGAGCGGCGCGAGCGCCGTCGGGGGCCAGACGGCCTTCCGGAGCGAGATGGCGACGAACCCCGAGACCAGCACCCCGGGGATCTCGCGCGCCGGGTACGTCGAGGGCTGGTTGATGACGACGGAGCGCTTGCCCCGTTCCCCCAGACGGTCCCACAGCGTGGGGACCCTGAGGTCGCGGAAACCCGGGAACCGAAGCTCGTACGACCCGGGCTTGAGGTCCACGAACCCGAAGATGCCGTGCGTGCCGGGATTCGCGCCCGTCATGAACGAGGGCCACGAGACCGCGGAGATCTCGGGGAGCGTCACCTTCATCTTCGAGAGGTGGCCGAGCAGGAGCAGCCGCGCGGTGTTGGGCATCACGCCCTCGGCCGCGAGCCGCACGAGGAGCGCGTGCGGCACGCCGTCGAGTCCGATGACGAGCGTCCGCTTCGACTTCCGGCTGAAGAGCCCCACGAGCGCCTCCGGTCGAACCCCCATCCAGCGGTCCGCAGCTCACTTCACGAGCGTGACCTGCCCCCGCGCCTCGCGCCCGCATGCCGAGAGACGCACGAAGTACACGCCGCTTGCGACCTCGGCGCCCGCGTCGTCGCGCCCGCGCCAGACGACCGAGTGCGCGCCCGCGACCCTCGGCCCGTCCACGAGCGTGGCGACGCGCCGCCCGTCCACGGAGCGGACGTCGAGCGTCACGCGGCAGGCCCGCGGGAGCTCGAACGAGATGTGCGTCTCCGGGTTGAACGGGTTCGGGCTCGCGTGCCGGAGCCGGACCGCGAACTCGCCATCCGCGACGCCTGTCTCGCGCGGGGTGAGCACGACCGTCGAGACCGAAAGCGGCGCGACCGACTCGACCGCGACCACCGCGCTGCCGTCGGGCAGCCGCCGCACGAGCGTTCCGCCCTCGACGTCGTAGTCCGCCTCCGGGTCCGCCGGAACGTAGTGCCGGACGCCGTGCCAGGTCTCGCGGTGCTGGTTGGTCACGCTCGACGTGATGACGCCGCCTCCGTCCGTCTGCACCGAGAACGTGAGATTCCCGAGGTCCCACGGCGTCTCGGTGCTCCGGTAGCCGTCGCCGTCGGTGTCGGCCGTGAAGAAGGCGACGTCGGTGCCGTCCACCTGCACCCACCGCCAGCAGACGCGGCTTCCGTACGGACCGCGCGACGCGGGCGGCTCAACGGCGTCCGCCGGATCAGCGGGACCGGCCTTGTCCTCGCCCTCGGCCTTCCCGAGCGCGGACGTCTGCACGTGCAGCGGGAAGCCGGGGAACGCCACGTCCCGGCCCCAGTCGCTGCCGCTTGCGTAGTCGTCGCGGCCGAACGAGTTGGAGCCGGTGTTCCTGTAGGTCTCGAACCGGTGCGTGTGGCCGGCAAGCGCGAGAGCGAAGCCGCCGCTCGTCATGAGGTCGCGTACGGCGGCGGTGTTCGTCGTGTTCCACACCCACCGGTCGTAGTTCGGCCCGTGCATGAGAAGGAACCGCGGGTGGCCCGAAGACCCAGGGCCCGCGAGGTCGGACTGGATCCAGGTGAGCCCCTCGGTGGACGGCCCGTGGCAGCGGTAGAGCTGAAGGAGCCCGTGGTCGTACTGCGTCGTGACCCCGTAGAACCGCGCGCCGCCCAGCGTCACGACCGAGTTCTCGAACCGGTTGATCTCCTGGAAGTACCGCATCGGCCCGCCCGAGTTGTAGCTCTCCCCGTTGTTGTAGTAGTCGTGATTGCCGGGAACCACGTACACGGGCACGCGGAGTCCCGCCACCGCGCCGAGGAACTGCGACGGCCAGTCGTGTCCCGCGTTCTGGTCGTCGCAGAGGTCGCCGGTGATGACGACGAGCTCAGGGTTCAGGAAGTTGGCCTCCCTCACGAACGCCTGCAGCCGCGCAAGCGACGAGTACGCGCTCCCCACGTACCCCACGTGCGCGTCGGTGGCGTGGAGGAAGCCCCAGCTCCCCGGGTACGCGTCGTACACACGGACGGCCGACACGGACGCGTAGGATGTTCCCGAAAGGCCGATCGAGATGCCGTAGAAGCCCGCGGGCGTGCCGGCGGGAAGTTGGAGCACGATCTCCTGGACGGTCGAGAGCCCCGTCGCGTAGAGCATCACGTCGAGGTCGTTGCCGGGGACGATCGAGCGCGCGGTGATCGAGACCGTGGTGACGGCGTGCTGCGCGCCGTCGTCGGCAGCGAGCGAGGCCGTCACGTCGCCGACGGCGAAGGTCCCGCCGAGGGCAACGTACGCGGTGAAGGACTCGCCGGGCGTGCGCAGCGCCGGCTGCCCCAGCCTCGGCGCGAGAAGCTCATCGGAGAACCAGGGGCCGGCCGCGGCGGACGCCGCGCTGAGAGCGAGCGCGGCGACGACCGCCGCGAAGACCGCCGACCCCGCCACGAACGGACGACGCGTGCGCATGATGCTCCTCCTCTGGCGCGAGGCACAGCACCCGGGCGCCGCATCGATTGTACCACGAGAACGGGCCTACCCCTCCACCCCCGAATCCCGCAGGGCGCGGGCGAGCGTCTCGGGGTTCATCTCGTAGTCCTCGAGCGTGCCGGCCAGGTACGCGTCGTACGCGGCCATGTCGAAGTGCCCGTGCCCCGAGAACCCGACGACGATGGTCTTCGCCTCGCGCGCCTCACGGCACCGCACGGCCTCGTCCACGGCGGCCTTGAGGGCGTGCGACGTCTCCGGCGCGGGCACGATGCCCTCGGTCCGCGCGAACAGGAGCGCGGCCTCGAACACCTCGTTCTGCGAGTAGGCGACGGGCTCGACGATCCCCTCCTTCACGAGGAGGCTCAGGATGGGCGAGTCGCCGTGGTACCGCAGCCCGCCGGCGTGGATGCGCGGCGGCACGAACGCGTGACCCAGGGTGTACATCTTCACGAGCGGCGCCATCTTCGCGGTGTCGCCGTAGTCGTACGCGAAGACGCCCTTCGTGAGCGTCGGGCACGCCTTCGGCTCGACGGCGACAAGCCGCACCTTCGATCCTGCGGCCTTGTCGCGCACGAACGGGAGCGCGAGGCCGCTGAAGTTGCTGCCGCCGCCCACGCAGCCGATGACGACGTCCGCCTTCTCGCCGGCAAGCGCGAGCTGCTTCTTCGTCTCGAGCCCGATGACGGTCTGGTGCAGGAGGACGTGATTGAGCACGCTCCCGAGCGCGTACTTCGCGTCGTCGTGCGTCGCCGCGTCGAAGACCGCCTCGCTGATCGCGATGCCGAGCGAGCCGGGGCAGTCGGGGTCGGCCTCGAGGATTCTCCGCCCGATGTCGGTCTGCGGGCTCGGGCTGGGGAACACGTCCGCGCCCCAAATGCGCATGAGCGACCGGCGATACGGCTTCTGCTCGTAGCTCACCTTCACCATGTAGACCGTGCAGTCCAGCCCGAAGCAGTTGCACGCGAACGAGAGCGCGCTCCCCCACTGCCCCGCGCCCGTCTCGGTCGTGAGGCGCTTCACGCCGGCCTTCTTGTTGTAGTAGGCCTGCGGAACGGAGGTGTTGGGCTTGTGGCTGCCCGCGGCGCTCACCCCCTCGTTCTTGTAGTAGATCCGCGCCGGCGTCCTGAGCTCCGCCTCGAGACGCCGCGCGCGCACGAGCGGGCTCGGCCGCCACAGCGAGTAGATCTCGAGCACCTCCTCGGGGATCGCGATCTCGGGCTCCCGCGAGACCTCCTGCATGATGAGGTCCATCGGGAAGAGCGGTTCGAGGTCGCCGGGGCCGAGCGGCTGCCGCGTCTGCGGATGAAGCGGCGGATCGAGCGGCCGCGGCAGGTCGGGGGCCACGTTGTACCAGGCCCTCGGGATGTCCTTCTCGCTCAGGATGATCTTCCGTGCGTCCATGTGTCCCTCCCTGGAAACCTCGCCAGTTTGACCTCGCAGAGCTCCTCGACGCCCTCCAGCGAGGCGAGCGTCTCGGGCGCCGCCGCGTCGCCGAGCGAGATGACCATGATGGCCCGCTCGCCCACGACCTCGCGCCCGACTTCCATCCGAGAGATGTTGAGACCCGCGCGACCGAGCAACGTGCCGACGCGCCCGACGACGCCCGGCTCGCAGACGGCCCGCGCGTCGAACCAGCACACGACGACGTCGCCGCTCGGCGGCAGGTCCACCTCGAACCCGTCCACCTCGGTGATCCGCGCGCCCGCGCGGCCGAGCAGCGTGCCCGAGAGCGTCCGCGCCCGACCGTCCCCGCCGCACGCGGTGACCAGGCTCGTGTACGCGCCGCACTCGGTGGTCCGCGACTCCGTCACGCGGATGCCGCGCCTCTTCGCGACAGCGCGCCCGTTGACCAGGTTCACCTGGTCGCCCTCGACGGACGCGAGAAGCCCTTTGAGGAACGCCGACGTCGCGATCTCGGTGCGGTAGCGGCCGAGCTCGCCGCCGAACCGCACCTCGACCCCGCCGAGCGGAAGCCCGAAGAGCTGGGTGAACGCGCTTCCCATCGCCTCGGCAAGCGGCAGGAAGGGCCGCACGAACGCCATGGTCTCGCTGTCCGGAAGCGGCATGTTGAGCGCGTGCTTCGGGAGCCGCCCGCCGAGCGCCTCGACGACCTGCTCGGCGACCGTGACGCCGACGCGCGCCTGCGCCTCCTCCGTCGAGCCGCCGAGGTGCGGCGTCACGATGACCTGCGGGAACGAGAAGAGCGGGTGCGTCGTGAGCGGTTCGTGGTCGAACACGTCCACGCCGGCCGCGG
Organism: Candidatus Effluviviaceae Genus I sp.; assembly: GCA_016867725.1. Classification (NCBI taxonomy): domain Bacteria; phylum Candidatus Effluviviacota; family Candidatus Effluviviaceae; species Candidatus Effluviviaceae Genus I sp. The sequence continues at coordinate 986 of VGIX01000007.1, read as the reverse complement.
CGACGCGGCCCGAGCGCAGCGCGTCCACGAGCGCGTCCTCGCTCACGATGCCGCCGCGCGCGCAGTTGACGACGCGGAGCCCAGGTCGCGCGAGCGCAAGCTCACGCGCGCCGACCATCCCGTAGGTCTCGTCTGTCTTCGGCGTGTGCACGCTCAGGTAGTCGGCCCGGCGCACCAGCTCGTCGAGCGTCTCGGCGCGCTCGGCGCCGAACGCCTCGAATCGCTCGAGCGCGATGTACGGATCGTACGCGACCACCTTCATCCCGAACGCCGCGGCCCGCACCGCGACCATCGAGCCCACGCGCCCCAGACCGACGATGCCGAGCGTCTTCCCGAAGAGCTCGACCCCGTGCCGGCCCGGCTTCGGCCACTCGCCGCCCTTGAGCGCGGCGTCCGAGGCCGGGAGGTCGCGCGCGAGCGCGAGCATGAGGGCGAGCGTGTGCTCCGCGGCGGAGACGATGTTGCTCTCCGGCGCGTTCACGACCATCACGCCGCGTTCCGTGGCGTACGCGACGTCGATGTTGTCCACGCCGACGCCCGCCCGCCCCACGACGCGCAGGCGCGGCGCGCGGTCGAGGAGCTCGCGGTCCACGAGCGTGTGGCTCCGCACGACGAGGCCGTCGCAGCGGGCGACGCGGTCGAGAAGCTCGGCGCGGGAGGCGCACGGAGCGGCGTCCGCCTCGAGCGAGGCGGAGAGCACGGCCATCCCCTCGTCGGAGATGCGCTCGGTCACGAGAACGCGCACGGCTGCTCTTCCTTCGTGAGCGCGGGCGCCGCGGACGCGACTGCGACGACGGCCGGCGCGAGCGTGACGAGCCAACGGGCATGCGAGCGTGTCATCCTCGTCCCCTCCTCGTGGGCGGCCGCCCGGGGTGGGCGGCCATGTCGGGGCGAAGATGAGCAAGTTCCGTACCGACGAAACACGAGGCCGCAGGCCCCGAAGATTGACACGCTTCAGAGCCTGCGGCCTATGGCGGCACGGGGGC